>JANXXV010000261.1 GCA_025350445.1 Bryobacteraceae bacterium
TGGCGCGGTTGAGAACCGGTGCTCCGGAAGCCGCCACAAGGTAGCCGTCCAGAAAGCTGTAGGAGGGTTCAATACCCGGATGATCCAACGATTTCAAGGTGTAGATGATCCGTCCATTCGATTGGCTCTTCTCGATGGAAACACCCTGTTTGCCGCGCTGTTTCGCTTCGACGTTCGCCGCCGCAATCAGGCGCTCGATTGTCTGCTGAAGGCGCACTGGATCGTTCACCTCCACCGATGCCTTCCACGATGGAGAGGGCAAGGCGGGTCCGTCCAGGGCGATGGTGATGTCGCTGCCCAACGTGTTGGCCAGGTCTTCCCGGAAGCGGACGCCAAGCTTCGCTTCCAGGTCTGCCAATTGACGTCCGAAATCCGGATTGTTCGCCGACGCCGTCTGGATCAGATCGTCCAGCAACTGCGCCGGGTTCTTTATCACGAAAGAAGCGGCGGCTGTCGCCTCGCTGGAAATGAAACTGAGTGAGCCCATCGGCGCGGGAGTTGCCAGCCACGATGCGATTCCCTGCCGCGCGCCGTTGAAACTGACAACGGCGCGGTTCTCCGTCTTGCCGCCAATGTCTTTCTGCTCGAAGACCAGATACTTCACCGAGTTCGTGCCTGCAGTCTGCAATGCGTTCCGCGGCAGCCGGGATGCAATCCGTTCCAGATCGGCCGTGAACAGCAGCCCGGCTCCCTCGCGATAAGCATTCGAGATTCGCTGCAGATAAAGATTGCCGCGGGAGGGCGCATTTCGAATGTTTTCAGAAACCGAGCGCAGCAATTCGGTGTCCTGGGAGACAGCGATGATATTACCATCCAGAAGCACGCGCATGTCCCCGTTTGTACCGGTCGCGGCAGCAAGATCGGCGGGAGCAAGAATGCGAAACGCGGGCCCGGCATGAGCGTGGATCTCCGCTTCTATGAACTCCCGCAGGCCCGGCTTTTGCACCTCCGCCATCACCATCAACCTGACACCCCCGGCGCCATCGAGTGAGGCACTCAAGACAATCTCATCGCCCAGGTAACTGCTGAGCAGACGGATGCGTTCGATTGCATTGTTCACATTCGGATCCGATCCGGCGTTCTTTTCCCACCAGGCGCGCAGTACCGGGCTTTGTTGCACCCGATCCTGGAACATGCGGCCCGCATCGCTCAGTGCCTGCCCGTAGTTTGGAATGCTGGCGAACAAAACGGTGTCGTCCGGCACGGCTTTGAGCAAACGGCTGTTGTAGCGCAGGCCGGGCAGCCGTACCGTTTCCAGGTTCTTCCGCAGCACGGAGAATTCCTTCAGCAGCGCCAGGTGTTGATCCAGATTCGTGCTCCAGGCGATTTCATCCTGCACCGAAACCGGAGTCATTCTCTGGTCCGTCGCTACCTGATCGCCGGAATGCAGAACGTCCTGCGTGCCGCCCCGCTGTACTTTCACTTCGCCTTCGATCACGGAAACGCGCGAGCCCTTCGTACCGCGATTCACCGCGAAAACCGTACCGGTCACCGACACGAAGCAATCGGTTGCGTCCACGTAGAGATGGCCGGTGCGCCGGTGTGCCGCCTGCACAATCACGTTACCCCGTTCCAGGTGAACGGTAGTGTCGCGCCGGTTCATGGAAACTCCGAACTCGGACCGCTCCTTCATCTCCACCACCGACCCGTCACGAAGCTTCAAGATAGCGTGAGAGCCCCTGGGCGTCCGCACCCATTCGCGCTCGCCGATCTGCTGCCCCACGCTGAGCGCGCGCTGGCTTCCGGAAGCAAGCAGGTATAGCGCTCCATTGATGGATTGCACCGTGGCTCGCGGACCCTCCGGCGCGGGCAGAAACGAATCGCGATAGAGAAATGAAGTGATGCCGGCGCCCGCCAGCAAAGCGGCGGCGATGGCGTAACGGCGCGTCGAATTCACTGCAGCCTTGCTGGTCTTGACCGGATCGCGCCACGCGGGAACCGTCGCAACCCGGGAATTCCGCGTTTGGCACGCCATGCATTCAGCCAGATGATCGCGAACAATCAGTGCATGATCCTCCGATAGGCGGCCGTCCTTAAATTGGGAGAGTCTCGCCTGGATATCGGCGCATCCCCGGATCTTGAAATCCGGGGCGGGCGACAGATTCAGCTCCGCCGAGATGCGGTCCCAGGCGCGGGCGCCCGCCGCGTCAATGGCAGCTCTTTCGATCTCGTGATCGCGGACAGCGGAGACGGCGTCGTCCAGCAGATCCTTGGGATTGAGTCGGGTGTCCATTAATTTATCCTCTTTGCAAACGATTGAAATTCTTTCCGCAGTTGTCCGCGGGTGCGGTGCAGCGTCACCGCCACCACCGCCTGTGAGGTGCCCAGCATGTGCGCGATCTCGCGATTGTCATACCCTTCCAGGTAGCGGAGGGCAAACATTTCGGCGTGGCGCGCGCTGAGCTTCCCAAGTGCTTGCCGCAACCAGACGCGGAGGTCTTGCGAATGGTTCAAAGCAGAAGAGAACGGCCGGTCTGGTGGCGCGAATTCATCCAGCGGTGCGCTTGCGGTGTGCTTGCGCGACCGTAACAGATCGAGTGCGGCGTTGATAGCCGCGCGATAGAGGTAGCTTTCCAGGTTTAGCACCGCGCCTGGATCGTCGCGCCGGGCCAAACGAAGAAATACCGTCTGCAATACGTCTTCCGCGTCGTCTACGTTTCCCGTGATTCGATAGGCGGCACGGAAGACCCGGGTCCGGTGGTCGTGGAAGATCTGTTCGAGTTCCACCGGGGGAAGTTCTTGAGGCGAGAGCGGATGGCTCTCTAATGTAGCTTGCGGCAGGGCGTCCTCCTTTCTACTTCTGAAACGGATGACGCGCGAAAATTGCAATTGTTAACCGGACCTCGCCTGAGGTTCAGTATGACAGGGGACGGGCGGCCTTAAGAGCGCCCAGACTGGCTTCCGTAGTCACCTGCCGGGCGCGCACGATGAATCGCTTTGGAGCCGAACCGATGTAGTTGAACGGATAGCAGGTCACCAGCGTGATTGACGGCTGTGGCGTCGGATCCAGCACCTTCACCTCGGTGGGATCGACGATTTTCAGCGAGTCCACAATGTATTCGTAGGTTCCCTTCCAGGTCACCATGCGGATGGAATCTCCATTCCGGATGTTGCGAACGTTGCGGAAGAACGTGTCGCGATGCGCCGCGATGCCAATGTTTCCCGCGCCGCCCGGAAGAGCCGTATTGGGAACGTGGCCCACCGCGCGGCTCAATGTCCCCGCGTCAACACCCTCCCGTACCACCACCGAAATATCCAGGCGCGGAATTTCGACCCGGCCAATAAGGCCGGGGTCTGAAACAACCAGATCGGGCGCCTCTTGCCTTATCGAAACGGGTGCAGGCGGTTCCGTGGGCCGCCGAAAACTCTGCAAGTAATCCAAGGCGGTTGCCCGCCGTCCGAGGATACTCTGCTCCAGTTGATAACTCTCGTAACTTTGATAGAAATACGCTTGCGCCATCGTGAATCCCACGTAGCCGATACAAGATAATCCAACGATAAGGAACAGGTATTCACTTCGCCGCAGCATCGTACGGCGGAGTGGGATTCGAATTCTCATTGTTTCGGACCTGCCGCCTTGTTTGCAGTCTTGGTAGACGCCGCCGGGATTCCATTATTGGACGCGGCCAGATAGTGGGTCCTGGTACGTACAATCAACTTGCCGCGGTCCGGCGCCGATGCCACCACCTTGATTTTCCTCACTTCGCCGCCGCGGCCATCAATGGAGTTGGTGGGCACAAATCCGATCGAGTAGCGGTTGCGAATGTCTTTTGCAATCTTCCTGCAAACTCCAACCAGGTCCGTAAGCTTGTCTGGAATAAAACATTCCCCGCCGGTCAACGTCGCGATTTTGCGCAGGAAACCGGGGTTCTTGTCTCTGTCTTCGGTGTCAAAGATCCCAATCGTGTAGATGGTAGCTCTGGAGTTCTCCGACAAACGGAACAGTTCGCCCGTAGTAAGCTCACTTGCGTTATCTCCGCCATCGCTGATCAGGATCAAGGTCTTCTTCGCCTCCACTCCTTTTTCAAGGTGGGACAGCGCCAGTTTCATCGCGTCATTCAAGGCGGTCCGTCCTTCCACGCGATTACTCAGAAGTGCGGCGCGAAGCAAGTCTGCTTTGTCGGTGAAGAGCGTTTGTCCCGGGAGGCCGAGCCTGGCGCTATCGTTGAAGTTGACCACGAACATTTCGTCTTTGGGATTACTCTCGGTGACAAAAGTAAGCGCGGCAGTAACCACTTCCGGTTTCTTGTTGCGCATGCTTCCGCTGTTATCCACAACCAGCCCGACGGTAACCGGGATATCGCCCGCTTCGAAAACCTGAATCGGCTGTTCTCGTCCGTTGTCGAATACTTTGAATTGATCTTTTGCAAGCCCGGTGACGAATCCGCCGGCAGGATCCTTGACGCTCACGTCCAACAGGACAAGATCGGAGTGGCTGGTAATTTTAAATTCTTGAGATTCAGCGGGAAGGTTTTGCGGTCCGGTGACAGACTGACCGAGTGCACCGATGAGTGCGATTCCGATCAATGGCAGATACAGATAGCGCATAGTCATAGACGCTCCGTCCTTTCGTTACAAAGCACCTGGCAGGCCCATGATACAAGGCCCGACCAGGTGCTGGGAAACTACAGTCTTACATCTGCTATCTTAACTACGCAACACTACGCAACGCGCTTCGCAAGGTTGCGAACTACAATGCTGCCGCCAAGCGCTAACATCCCTGCGAGCCCTACCAGCGGAAACGGGCTGGCAGTCTTTGGTAGTTCTTCGGTGCGGGCACGCGTGACTTCAGGAGCCGGGGCCGGGGTGGGTTCCGGCGCGCGGTTCTGGGCTACGACTTGCGGCTCAGGCGCTGCCGCTGGCACAGGGGCTGGCGTGTATACCGCTTCCGCGCCCGATTTATCTACGGTAGTGACCGTCGCCTTGGCAACGTCTTCACTCTGCGACACCATGGGGACTACCTGATTGGTCATCTTTGCGATCTGAATCGCGGTGCTCTTCGGATACGCAAATTCCTGTCCGAAGTTGTCGCCCGGGTAGAACCAGGCTCTCATCGCCTTAGGCTGTCCGGCAGGGGTCTCCCACCATTGGAACTCCGTCTTGCCGGTTGGTTGCAGCCGGTAGTTCGGGATGGCCAGGATGGTGGTGTAAACATGGTCCTCGCGCTCATTGAAGATCTGAACGATGTGACGATCCGAGGGCGAATCGAGCAGTTTCATCACGTACTTGCCGGGCTCGAGGATCGCGCCTGGAACTTGCACGGCTTCGGTGATGGTGATAATGGTTTTCTTGTTCCACGTGTCCGCCACGGCCGGCATTACCGACAGGGTGGCCAAAGTCAAACAAGAAGCTGCGGCTACTAAATTGAGACGATTCATAAACTTTCTCCTCCACTAATAAGCATTCGCGGGACCTTCGCCCTCGCGCTGAAATCCGGCCAAGCTCACTCGGCCTGTACCTTTCACGCTTCTAGTTATTGCATCTGGGATGCCAAACGAAAAGTCCGCAAACAAAGGAGTTATGATCGCGACGAAATTGGCGCAGCGCAACTTTTACCGTTTCAGGGGGTCCTCCACCCAGGGTGGAGTGGCGCACAAGTAACGAGCCATATGCGGCTCCAATTCAGCCATCTTTTCCTTCATTTCCCAGGCAATTTGACGGTAACTGAAATGGCCTTTTACACCGCTTCGCAGCCGCGAGATATACTCCGCTTCGGCGAAGTCCATCTTGAACAAAAATCGCGACTTGGCTGCGAATGGCAACAGGAACTGCGATCCCGGCGCGGGCAACGCATTTATTACCGCAAACGCGCTGTCCAACGCCGCCTTGTAGAAATCAGCCAAACCCGCCTCCGCAATGCCTGCCGGAGTGGCGTATCCCAAATCTACCGAATAGCTCTGTCGAAATTGCTGGCAACGCCGGTGGCGGTGCATATCGCGGTAGGCGCCAATATCCATCACCATGTCGTATGCGTACAACCCGCCGCGGAAACTTCGAAGCAATTCGTCACGGCTGGTACGTGATTTGACCGCGACGTCCAATACTTCGGTACGCCGCTCGGCGCTCCAGCTCGAAACGGTCTCGAAAAGCTGACGATACGGGCGATCTGTCACGGTATACAGCAGCGTAGCTGCGATCTCGGAAAGCGTATCGGTGGAGCGCATCAGATCCATGCTCTCGGGTTTCGTTTTCGCCGCAGGCGGCAGGTTCTGCGCCGCCCATAGCTTTAAATCCAACCTCGATTGGAGTGCGTGCCTGTCCACATCCACGTATTTGGCGAGAGTCGGGGCAATTGGCTCCGTTTCGTTTTTCGGGTCCCATGGGCAGTTAGGGGGAGCGGCGCACGCGGC
>JANXXV010000299.1 GCA_025350445.1 Bryobacteraceae bacterium
AGTTTCTCAACGACGAGGACAAGCGCTGGATGCTCAGCAAGACCATCGAGCGCGTCTGGCCGTTCGATTAAAACACCAGCTTAACCCCCATCTGCAACTGCCGTCCTGTCGCCGACGATCCCGTCAGCTTGCCGAAGTTCGCATTCCCGATCGTCAGCGCCGAACTGGTCGCGCCAGGCAAAAAGAATGTCGGCGTATTTGTCAGATTGAACGCCTCCGCGCGAAACTGCAAATGCAGCCGCTCATAAATTCGAAAGTTTTTGAACAACGAAAAATCCAGGTTGTTCGACCCAGGACCACGCCCAACGCGGCGCTGGGCATTTCCGAATTTAGTCAGCGGCACCCCTGTGACGCTGATCACGGTTTTGGGTTGCGCGAAAGCGGCGGGGTTGAACCACCCATCCACACCGGCGTTCGGCAGATAAAGCGACTGGCCGGGAACCAGATCCGGAACGTTAATAGTCGCGAACACCTGATTCGCCGCTGGGATCATAGAGGTCCGGATGTCTGTGGTGAAGCCGCTGCGATGATAGAAAATACCGTTCATCTGCCATCCGCCCAACACGTAGCTCACCGGGCCTGGTTGACTCAGCCACGCTTTGCCTCGGCCGAACGGCAGCTCATAGCCGGCGCTGGCCACAAAGACATGAGGCACGTCGAGCGTCCCCAGCGCCTTCTCGTTGTGCAGATTCCAGGAGTCGACGGGAAAGGTCGTGCCGCCGTTCTGGCCGAAGGCGCTCGAGCCTCCCGTACCGTTGATCTCGAAGTTCTTCGAATATGTGTAATTGACCAGGAAATTCAGGCCTGCACTCAGGCGCTTCTCAAATCGCAGCAACAGGGAATCATAAGCGCTGCGGCCGATAGCGGAATCCATTCCGACCGCATTGTTGACGTTTGGAAATTTGCGGTCCGACTGCCGGTTACGGCCGGACAACGCAACATCGAAAGGAATCTGATTGAGATTGACGCGGCTAACCAGGCGAGTACCGCGCAGACCGGAGTAGGCTGCTTCCAGCACCGAGTTCCGGAACAGTTCGTACTGAATGCCGAAATTCCACTGATAACTGTACGGATTCACGCTGTTGGCGAAGTCGGCAGTGCGGATCAAGGTGCCCAACGGGCGTGCCGCCGTAAACGCCGATAAAGTCGGATCGGATGGCTGGGCAACCAAAGGTGAACTCAGCGTAACCGGCGGAGTTACCGTGCCCGTGGCGCTGATGGACGGAAACACGAGGCTCGGCGTGTTCGGAATATTGCCGCCAAACTGAGTGACTTCCTGGTTCATTTCCCGCCGCGCGAAAAAGACCCCGAATCCGGCACGTACGGTCAGCTTCGAAGTGGCGCTGTAGGCAAGCCCAAATCTCGGCGCCCAATTATTGTGATCTCCATTGACGATCGCGCGGGAAAAGCCATCTTTGCCCGGAAGCGTGTACCGGCCGGTTATCGCGTTGAACAGGCCCCCGCGGTCCCGGTGATCAATCGGTTGCGTGTATAAGTCATAGCGCAAGCCCATGTTGATCGTGAGCTTCCGGGAAAACTTCCAATCATCTTGAAAGAAGCTACCCACGAACGTATCGCGCTGGCGCGACCAATCCAGAAGTTGTGTGCCCTGTGTGCCCGATGGAAATCCCATTAGAAAGTCCGCCAGCGGCGCGCCCGAGCCCGGCGTGTCGGAGGAAGAACTGAAAATCGATCCGAAGATATACTGCCCGCCGCCGCGAATCACGTCGTAGCGGTAGTTTCGCGCATCGAATCCAGCCTTCATGCTGTGGCTGCCCTTCGTGATCGAAATACTGTCCGACAGTTGATACGTATTTTCAATGTTGAAATTCGGATCGCCGCCGCCGAGTCCGGAGAACTGGCTCTGCGAATTGACCAGTCCTGAAAAGTTGAAGGCCAGGCTCGGAAAGCTTTGTACCGGGAAAGGAAAGAGCGTGATGTTATTCTTGCGGGCAAAGTCCGCCCCCGCCGGCCCCAGTCCGGCGAAGCTGCCGTTTTGCCGCGTGTACCCCATACGGAATTCGTTCACCACCGCAGCCGAAAAGATATGCGTATCGTTGAACGCGGTGTTAACGGCGTTGCGTATGTTGCTGCCGCCGCCGCCGATAAAGCCATCGAAGGCGCCCGGGTTCGGATCATCGGCCATGCTTCGTGAAAACCTGCCGAACATCGTGTTCTTACTTCCGATACGCTGGTCCACTTTGATGTCGTACTGATCGTTATTGAAAGGATTGGAAGCGATTCGCAAGAAGTTGCGCGTATCGGCGCCCGGCGTTCCAAAGTTCGTCTGGGGCAGCAGCGCGAGCACGGCCACGGAACCTGGATTCAGCAACTCCTGTGGAATCTTGTTGCCTGGAAACGGCGTTGCAATCACTTGGCCGCTGGGCCCGATGCGGCGCGACCGGGGATCGAAAATGGCCGCCTTATACCGCGAGAAATCACCCGTCCTGTAATCGGCTGGCGGGATATCCGCAATGCTCGATCCAGCCGAGGTCCGTCGCCTAAGCCCCTCGTAATCGACGAAGAAAAACGTGCTGTTGTGTCCGTCGTACAGCTTCGGAATTACGATCGGCCCGCCCGCCGTGAATCCGAATTGATTCTGCTTGAACGGCTGCCGCTTCACTCCCGCCGCGTTTGAAAAGAAGGAATTCGCATCCAGCTTCTCGTTACGCAGAAAGTCCCATGCGCTTGCATGGAAATCGTTGCCGCCGCTGCGCGTTGTGGCGGAAATAATCGCGCCGGCCGAGCGCCCAAACTCCGCGCTGTAGTTGTTCGTCTTCACCTTGAACTCGGCAACCGCATCCACGCTGGGCGTATAGTTGATGCCGTTTCTTCCAATGCTGTTTGAGTTCACCGATGTATTGTTGTCGATCCCATCCAGCATCACGTCGTTGGTTGAAAATCGCCCGCCGCCCGCCACGAACGGAAGATTCGTTCCCATGCCGCTCACCGGAATCGTGTTGCCCGCCAGCAAGCCCAGCGCGAACACGTTTCTTCCATTCAGCGGTAAATCCACGATCTTCTTGTTCTCGATCACCTGCCCCAGTGAGGAAGTAGCCGAGTCTACCAGCGGAGTCGCCGTGGTCACTTCAACGGACTCGGTTATGGAGCCGACAGTCAGCGCGATCGGCAGCGTTACAGTCTGATCCACCCGCACCGCAATCGGAGAGATCACCTCCGTCTTAAACCCCTCCAGGCTGACCGAGATCGAGTAATCGCCAATGCGCAGAACCTGTGCGTTGAACTCGCCGCGTTCATTGGCAGCGACCTCGCGTATCTCCCCGGTGGCCAAATGGCGCAGGCTAATCTTCGTGTTCGGAAGTAGAGCGCCGGAAGAATCGCTCACGGTGCCAACTATGGTGCCGGTGGAGCTTTGCGCCACCGCCAGGCCGGCAAGTAAGCTCGCGG
>JANXXV010000319.1 GCA_025350445.1 Bryobacteraceae bacterium
TGTCAAGATCCTGCTCGACAGCCACGCGCATAGCGATCATGTGGCCGGCAACGCGCTGGTGAAACATCTGACGGGCGCGCGCGTGATGGTGATGAAGGGCGACGAAGCGGTGGTCGCGACCGGAGGCAGCGGAGACTTCTATTATACCGGCCGGTGGACGGCTTGCCCGGTGGACAAAGTGCTGTACGACGGCGAGAAGGTGTCGCTTGGAGGCAGCGAACTGGTGGCCCATTTGACTCCGGGGCACACTCGGGGCTGCACTACCTGGACCATGACGGCGACTGAACACGGGAAGATTTACCAGGTGGTGATTGTCGGCAGTCCGAATGTGAATCCGGGGTTCCAGTTGGTGAATGGCGCTAAGTATCCCGAGATGGCGGATGATTTCGCCCGGACGTTCCGAATGCTGAAGGCGCTGCGCTGCGATGTGTTTTTAGGGGCGCACGGGGCCTACTACGGCATGGCGGAAAAGTACGCGCGGATTGGGAAGGGCGGCCAGAATCCGTTTGTCGACCCGGCGGGATATCAGGAGTTCGTGAAGAGCAAGGAGGCAACTTATCTTCAAAAGTTAAGCGATCAAAAGAGAGGCGGCAAGTAAGTTGGGATGGCGGAACTTGACTCTCTTGCGAAAGGGGCATGGTTCGGCCACCTGTTCAACCACTCAAAAATACAAACTGCCGGCAGCCTCGTTAGATCTCTGGGCAGTTGCACTTCGCTTTCATGTCCGCCAAGGCTACCTGGAGATCAACGGCGTTCAGTTGCATTCGAGCGATTAGGTCATTGATCGTCGTTCGAAGGCTTGCCATCGATAGGCCGCGCCCGCTACTGGCGGTGAACAGCAGGACGAGCCGGATCACCTCATTGAACTGGTTTCTGATTCTGGCGATGACGAAGCTGAATTGCTGTACTGCCGCTAGACATTCGGGGCTGGGGTTGAAGGCAGGCGAGGCCTGGCACCGGTTTGCGTCGCCAATTGTGTCGTTCGTGATAGAAACGACAAGCTGGATAGCGTCATTAAATCCAACGTTCATTTTAATTTTTAGCTCGCCCATGATGCGGTCGAGTTCTTTCGCCCGCTCCTCCACGGCCTTTCGAAAGGCAGGGCTCTGCGTCATGATAATGAGAACGGAGGCCACGAGAAACACGAGCAGGGCCAGCGCCAAGATGGCCCCACCTTCTTCGACCCCAGTGAAACCAATGACGTTCGGCCGGCCTCCGAAAGCGGCGAGCGTCACGGCCTGCGGACCTTTAGCCTTTGCTGCAAGATCCTTGAATCCTGTGAGCCGCCTCAATTGCGAGGTCACGCGGTAGAAGGAGGGTTTCACCCGGGCCGGCGCGGAGCTGGCGAGGCCGTCCACGGATTTGAGCACGTCGAGAATTTGACTCAGAGCCGGCCCGAACACGGCGGCCTCCTCGCCCATAATCTTCTTCAGTTGCCTGACGGTCGGCCCATTCGGGTCTACACGGCCGTCGGATTGGAGCCTTTCCTGCCGCTGGAAGGTGGTGATGGCGCCGACGGTCTCCTGCCCCACACGGCCGTCGATCGCGATCCACTTCTGACCGCTCTTGGCGCGGCACACGTTCAAAGCGCTCTGGATGATCACCACGTCATTTGCGTGGTTAGCCCCCTGCTGTCCGACTGAATTCTCAATCACGGTAAGCCTCCTCGATTGGATAAATGGACGCAAACAGTACAGCACTTATTTGCACCTGTTTCGTTGATCCCGCTGATTCCCCGGATAGCCAATTCGCGCGCGGCGATGCGAGGTGGAATTGCTCATAACACTGGGTCTCTAAGAAGCTTTCTCAAGGGGGAGCCTAGCAGCAAGACGATAGCGTTGACTAATTCCAAAACCGGACAGATCACGCACGATTCAAACCTGATATCTGATCTTGGAATTTTGGTTGGGCACCGTCAATCGGATTCGAGTTTGGAAGGTTGACGGATTAGGTGCTTTCCGGAGAAGCCGCCGAAGCGGATCGGGGACGAGCGGCAATCCTGGAGTTAGAAAAGCCCGCCGGGGATGCTGAGCCGTGTCCGACCGGTGGGACTCATCGGCGCTTTCCGTCGCGTGGAAGGCTCAACAGCCACATGTTCGACAGCCAGATACCGGCGACGGCAATCGCCATGGCTTCGCGGAGTCCGGTGATTCCGGCGATGATGCCGCCGGCTAACGCGCCGATGGGAAGCACACCCTGGCTCAGGCTCTGCATCGCAGCGTTGACGCGGCCTAAGCGCTCATCCGGGGTGAACTGTTGGCGGAAGCTGATTTCATTGGTCATGAAGATAACCATGGCGCAGTCGCCGGCCAACTGCGAGACCATGAGAAATGCCGCTCCGCGCCAAACCGGGCCGGACGCCAGCGGGATCACGGTGGAGGCGGCGGCCAGCGCGAGGGAGCTGTAAATGAATGTCCGCCGCATACCGAAGTGGTTGGAGACGCGCTCCGCGAACAATGCGCCGCACATATTTCCAATTCCACCCGTTGCGATCACAATGCCGAGGAGCCCCGCACCCTGGTGGAGTTCGCGAAGGGCGTAGAGCAGGTAGAGCGACGCGAAGAATCCGAAGAACAGGTAGATGGTGACGCTGCGCCCGGCAAGCGCGCGCAAGGCGCGGTGCGTCCAGATGAAATGCAAACCCGCGAGTATCTCCGTTTGGAAATGTGTTGCCTCCGGCGGGCTTGGCGGCGGTTCCGGTTTGCGGACCAACGCCACACAGGCGGCCGAACAGAGGAAAGAAACCGCATCTCACAAAATGGCGACGGGCGCGGAGATCCACTGAATCAGCATGCCGGTGATGGCCGGGCCCGCGACGTCCGCTGTTGCCGTACTGAGCGCGAGTTTGCTGTTGGCTTCGAGGACGTGATCGCGGTCCACCAGCGAGGGCACGTAGGACTGATAGGCGACGTCGAAGCAGATGGTGAGAACGCCAGTGATGGCCGCAACGATGTACAGATAGTGAAGCGTCAGCATCCCCTGCCCGGCTGCGACCGGAATGGTAACAAGCAGTGCGGCCCGCGCAATGTCGGCGCCTATCATGACAGGCCGGCGGCGTATGCGGTCCACCCAGGCGCCGACGGGCAGTCCAAAAATCAGGCTGGCGAAGCCACTCAGCGCCGCCAGGTGGCCCATCTGCGCGGGCGTTGCACTCAACGTCTGCACGGCGACGATCGGCAGGCCGATTAGTGTGATTCGCGATCCCACTTCGGAGATGGTCTGTCCGATCCAGAGCTTCATGAAGTCGCCGTGACGCCAGAGTGTACGGGCCTGCCGGGCTTCCATGAGTATTTCCATAGTGAAGCACAGCCTGAACGGGCGATAATGAGAGCACATGCCATTTGCTTCGATTCGAGAGGCCCTGGAGGATTTTCGCGCCGGCCGGATGCTGGTTGTCGTGGATGATCAAGACCGCGAGAACGAGGGCGATCTGACGATTGCGGCGGAGAAGGTTACGCCGGAGATCATCAACTTCATGGCGACCCACGGGCGTGGATTGATCTGCCTGGCGCTGAGCCCGGAACGTTGCGATCAACTGGACCTGCCGCTGATGTCGCAAAATAATACGTCGCGCTTCGGCACGGCGTTTTGCGAGGCAATTGACGCACGGGAGGGCGTGACGACGGGAATTTCCGCGGCCGACCGTGCGCATACTATTCAACTGGCGATGCGGTCCGATACACGTCCGGGAGATCTGTCGCGGCCGGGGCACGTGTTTCCGCTGCGGGCCAGAGAGGGCGGCGTTCTGGTGCGGGCGGGACAGACGGAGGCGGCCGTGGATCTGGCGCGCATGTCGGGTTTTGAGCCCGGCGGCGTGATCTGCGAAATCATGAGCGCGGACGGCACCATGGCGCGTGTTCCGGAACTGATTGAGTTTTGCAAGACGCACGGGATGAAGATGATTTCCGTGGCGGACCTGATCCGCTACCGGCTGCGGAATGAACGCTTCATCCGGCGGGAGGCGGAGGGGACAATTCGCACAGAGTTCGGCGAATTCCGCACCATTGCGTACAGCAGTTCCATTGATCCGGAGACGCACCTGGCGTTGGTGATGGGCAATGTTCATACGGAGGGTGTGGCACTGGTTCGTGTCCATTCGCATTGCGTTTACGGCGACATATTCGGGTCTTGCGATTGCGATTGCCGCGACATGGTGCGCGGCGCGCTGCGGAGGATTGCGGAAGAAGGGTCCGGGGCGCTGGTCTACTTGCATCAGACCGGGCCGGGGCTGCGCATGCAGCGCGATGGCGCCAGCGGGCGCAGGCTGCTGCCGCACAGCAGAGACATCAGCACTACGGTTACCCCGGACCGGCAGCGGAAACTACAACATGAGGCGGGCATCGGAGCGCAGATTCTAGCCGACCTGGGGCTGCATAAAATCCGGCTGCTAACAAATCATCCCAGAAAGATTGTGGGCCTGGAAGGGTATGGGATCGAGATTGTGGAACAGGTGCCGATTTAGCAGGGAACTTTTCCGCCTGATTCGGCGTTACAACTAGACGAGGAGCTTTATGGCAATTATCAAATGCACTCTTTTGTTCGCCCTGGCAGCTTGTTCCGCGTTCGCCGCGGATTCAGGCCTGCTGAGTCTGCTTTCGCCCGACGCGAAAGTTGTGGCGGGAATCCATGTGGACCGGAGCACGGCATCGCAGTTCGGCCAGTTTGTGTTGAAGCAGATGCAGCGGGAAGACGCGGACTTCAACAAGTTTGTCCTCTCCACGGGATTCGATCCACGGCGGGATTTGACGGAAGTGATTGTCAGCTCCGCCAATGTGCAGCAGAAGGGCCATGGACTGGTGTTGGCGCGCGGCACGTTTGACATTGCCAAGTTAACGGCCCAGGCAAAATTGAGCGGCGGTTCCATTACGAACTACAAAGATGTACAGGTGATCGCCGGCAAATCCGATGGATGGATTGCTTTTCTGGACGGCCGCACGGCGGCGTTAGGGGATTCCGATCTGGTTCGGACCGCGATTGACAGGCGCGGCGCGGGCGTCAGCGTCGACCAGAAACTCGCCGCGAAGGTGAACGAGGTGAGCGGCAAGTACGACGCCTGGATGGTGTCGATTGCGCCGCTGTCGAGCTTCTCCGGGAAGCTGCCGGATCAGCGGATGAATGGCATGATCAACGGCGATATGGTGCAGGGTATCGAGCAGGCGAGCGGCGGCGTGGTGTTCGGCGCCAATGTTCAGGTTGCCGGTGAGGCGGTGACGCGGTCGGAAAAAGATGCCACGGCGCTTGCCGATGTAGTGCGGTTTCTGGCGGGGATGGTGCAGATGAACAGGGAGAAGCCGGAAGTGGCTAAGCTTGCGGCGGTGCTGGATACGATGGTCCTCAAGGCTTCAGCGAACACGCTTACGATTTCGTTGTCGGTGCCGGAGAGCGATCTGGAGCAGATGGTGAAGCCGGCGCGAAACGGCGCGGTGCGGACCGTTTCGGTTCAGAAGAACGCGCGATAATGGTCTTGTGACGATTATTGCAAGAGTCGTGGTGGACGAGGCCAAGATTGAGGCTGGTGTCGAACGAGCTGCGCAAGCTTTGGCCCCGGATGTTGTGCGTGTCCGCTACACCCTGGGCGAAGACTGGACTGGAGACCCTTCTGTTTTTCAAGTTGGTGCTATCTAAAGAAGGCCCGCCTCTTGGAGCATTTGGGCGAAACGACTCAGCGCATTGAATCGACCTAGATCCGGCATTATAACTGCCAAGGCCCCAGCTGCTTACGGATAAAAAGCCTATCCGTTCTGACCGAGTGCAACTGCCGGATTTAGGATCTAAGATCATGAATGGAGTAAATCCCGATGAACCCGACATTTACGCTTACTTCATTTTTCCGAGCGCGTCCGAACGGCTCGCCAACAAGGAAGCGGCGTTGGATCTGATCAATCGCGTTTCCCGGCAACCTGCTTGAGCAAGCAAGGCACCTTGCTTAACGCGAACCAACGCGGCCCCGTCAAGCGAGCTTACGGAGAGCAGTATCGGCTGCCTGCTATGCCCCTTTTCAGCTCCTTATTGCAGAGTCCACTCTCAACTGGAGAAGAGTTGATCACAGACCACAGCTGGCCGGGAGCCTGCCGGAATGAAACTGGTTTCAACCAAGAATGAACAACTTTCTAGAAATTCTATCTCCGACACAGTCCCAGGTTGTTTGCACACGGAAAGAGGAAGTCGGCTTTCCGGCAAGCAACGCGCTAACTGCAAATAAATTCTTAAATTCCAAACCAGCGCCTATGCCCGGAGTGGAACTGGATTCCATTCGCCATTTGAACTTTGTATCAGCAACTTTCTTTCGAGCGCAGCAGCTACGGCTGCTTGCCGATTACGACAACGCTGCCCAATGAACCAGAATGGAAACGCTTGCGATGATAGCCAAAGTCGAGTCTGCGTTCGAGAGCTGGCAGGTCCGCAAAGACTCTTCCGCGGCGCAAGCCTGCTTGCTTTCGCTGCTGGGTAATCCCAGAGGAATCTAATTCGTGGTAGCTTCAAGATTGACTGCCTATGACTGTTCGCTAAACTCTGCGCGATTGCTGCACGCTACGCCGTAACTGGACGTGTGCGTCCGCATAGAATCCCCCCAGAGTGCCTTCCGTGTAGTTTCTGAAAATCCCAGGAGACTTGAATTGACACGACAGGAAAAGCGAAATCAGAAAGACCTTTCAAAACTGGAACGACAACGCGAGCGGCAGAAGTACATCGCTCCCGTCGCGGGCCC
>JANXXV010000334.1 GCA_025350445.1 Bryobacteraceae bacterium
CATACACGTGATAGCCGCGGCCAACCACTTCACCCTCGCGCACTACAACCGCGCCCACCGCCGGATTCGGACTGGTCTGCCCGAGTGCTCGCGCGGCCAGTTCCAACGCTTCCGCCATGAAGTTGGTAACTACTTCCATAAGTCCACGGACTCCACTCCCCGACGGTGATGGCTCAGACGGCGCTGCTGAGCCGCGCGCGCCAGCAAGCGGTCCGGCCCGCGACGATAAGAGCAGCTAATATTGGTCATTTAGAAAACAGGGAATCGATAAACGTTTCCGGGTTGAAAGGCAGCAGATCGCCTACCTGTTCACCCACGCCGACGTAACGGATGGGAAGCCCCAGCTCGCGCGAGATGGCGACGATCACGCCGCCCTTCGCGGTGCCATCCAGCTTCGTGAGAACGATTCCTGTCACGCCGCTGCTTTCGGTAAACTTGCGCGCCTGCTCCAGACCGTTCTGTCCGGTGGTTCCGTCCAGCACCAGCAACACTTCATGCGGCGCTGAAGGGATCACCTTCTGGGTGGTGCGGCGCATCTTTTCCAGCTCCGCCATCAGATTGTCTTTCGTGTGCAAGCGGCCCGCCGTATCCACAATCACGTAATCCACTTTCCGCGCCTTGGCGGCATGTAGCGCGTCGAACAACACGGCGCTTGGGTCCGCTCCGGTCTTCTGACGGATTACGTCGGTATTGGTGCGCGCGCCCCACACCTCTAATTGCTCAATCGCGGCGGCGCGAAATGTATCAGCGGCGCACAGCAGCACGGTGCGGCCTTCATCCTTGAAACGCTGCGCCAGCTTGCCTATGGTGGTGGTTTTTCCCGCGCCGTTCACGCCCACTACCATCACCACGGCGGGCGGAGAGGCCACGCGCTGCATCGGGCGATCGTTCGCTTGCAGTACTTCCAGCAAATGCTCGCGGATCAGTCCCTTCAACTCCTGCGCGTTGCCCAGCTGTTTCCGGTCCACTCGAAGCCGGATCTGGTCCAAAATTTCCGCCGTAGTTTTTACGCCGATGTCGGCGGTGATCAGCGCGTACTCCAACTCATCCAGAACATCGGCATCAATTTCTTTCTTGCCCGAAAGGGCGTCTTCAAGCTTATCCGCTAGCCCTGTCCGGGTCTTCTCGATACCGGCCTTCAGGCGGTCCAGCAAACTCGGTTCCTGAGGAACCGAGCCGAATAACGTTTGAATCATGTGGATGCACCGATTGTACCAGCGCAGAGGAGAGGTCTAACTCGCTACAATAGCAATTCGGATGCAACAAATTGGTCGATACCAGGTTCTTGGCGAACTCGGACGCGGGGCGATGGGTGTTGTTTACCGCGCCCTGGATCCGGCTATCGGCCGCACTGTCGCGATCAAGACGATCCGTCTGACGGAATTTGTCGACCCCAAAGAACGCGCGCGGCTGCGCGACCGGCTGATGCGCGAGGCGCAGTCGGCGGGCATACTTTCACACCCGAACATCGTCACCATCTACGACGTGTCGGAGGAGCATGACGTCGCCTATATCGCGATGGAGTTTGTAGACGGTCCTACGCTGGAAAATCTGCTGCACACGTCTCCGCCGGACCAGAAGCTCATCGTCGGCATTGTGCAACAAACCGCCACCGCGCTCGATTACGCCCATAAACGGGGCATCGTGCATCGTGACATCAAGCCCGCCAACATCATGATCCACGAGGGCACCATCGCTAAGATTGCCGACTTTGGAGTGGCCAAGATCCAGTCGCACCAGATGACGCAATCGGGCACCATTCTTGGGACGCCGAACTACATGTCGCCGGAGCAGATTCAAGGACAACCCGTGGATGGCACGGCCGATCAGTTTTCGCTCGCGGTGATTGCCTACGAATTGGTCACGGGGGAGAAGCCATTCACCGCGGAGTCAATGACGGCCTTGTTATTCAAGATCGTCAAGGAAGATCCCATTCCGCCGAAGCAAATCAATCCCAGCCTCGGCTGGCCGGTGGATGTGGTGCTGAAGCGCGCCTTGTCGAAGAATCCGGCGGAGCGGTACTCTACTTGCTCCGATTTCGCCCAGGCCTTTACGAACGCTTGCAATTCCAGCAAGGGCTGGAAGCCTCTGCCGCCCGGTGGACGCCACGACTTGCCGACCATGTGGGACAAGCCGGGGTCTGCCGCCACGAATGCTCCGGAGCAGCCGGCTCCAAGTTCTCGCGGCCAGGAAGTAGTTTCGAGTGCCGCTGCCGATCCGAAGCTTCTGCGGATTCTGCGGACCGTAGCGGTGGTTGTGCTGGCGGCCGGATTTGTTTCGCTGGCAATGGTGGGAGCGTTCAACTACTTCAACAGCCGCTTCAACGATGCGCCTGCCGCGAAGCCGGAACCAGCGACGCCGGTGGTCGTCACGCAGAAGCCGAGTCCCACCCGATCGGCGGTATTGCCCGACGCAAAACCAGCCGAGCCGGCGCCCCCGCCCGCAACGGCCATTCCGGTCGTCGTGGATCGCACGCCGGTGGATCGTACGCCCGTGGATCGTACGCCGGCAGAATATCCGGCCCGCCTGGTCTCGATTCCACCGGGTGCGATTCTTACCATCGATTCGAACCCCGAGCTCACTTGCAAGACGCCTTGCGATATCAATATCGCTCCCGGCCGGCACACGCTTGCCAGCAGCCTGAACGGCTTTCGCGCCGCGTTGCGAATCTTCGAGCTTCCCAAGGAATCCCTAGTCACCATGCATCTGGAAGCCACTGTTGGCACCGTGATGATCCGTTCAGACCCGCCGGGTGGCGCGATACTGGTGGACGGCCAGATACGCAATGAGAAAACGCCAGCCTTGATCACATTGCCGACGGGCTCGCACAAAATAGAAGTGGCCCGGGAAGGATTCCGCAATTTCGTAGAAGTTCTAGATATTAAAGACGCGGTGATCACCAATATTGAAGTGAATTGGAGTTCGAAGACACAATGATGAATTCGCGGAGAAAGTTTTTCCAGACACTCGCCGGCGCGGCGCTATTATCGGCGTCGCGGACGATGACAGCGGCGGAACACCTCAAGCGGAACATGATTGTGCGGTCGGCCAGACCGGAAGATCTTGAAATGCCGTTGGACGGTTTCAGCGACTGGATCACGCCAATCGAGCGATTTTACGTCCGCAGCCATCACTACACTCCCACGGTTTCGCTGGAGGAGTGGAAGCTGACCATCGGCGGTGAAGTGGATAAACCGCTCACGCTGAACATGGCCGATCTGAAGAAACTACCGCGCGTGGAACTGGTGGCCGTGATGGAATGCGCGGGCAATGGGCGCAGCCTTTACGAGCCTCCGGTGCCCGGCGTGCAATGGGTTTACGGCAGTGTAGGGAATGGCCGCTGGGCTGGTGTGCGGCTGGCCGATGTACTGGCGAAGGCCGGTGTGAAGCCCTCTGCCCAGCATCTGTTAATGGACGGCGCCGATGTTCCCGTCGGCACCATGCCGGAATTTCAGCGCACGATTCCGGTGAAGAAAGCGCTGCACCGCGATACCATTCTGGCTTACGAAATGAACGGCGAAGCGCTGCCGGTCCCGCACGGCTTTCCGTTGCGGGTGATTGTCCCCGGTTGGGCTGGCGATAGCTGGGTGAAGTGGCTTACCGATATCAAATTGCTGGACAAAGAATTCGATGGATTCTGGATGAAGACCGCGTACCGCCATCCCGGCCACCCGGTAGTGCCCGGCGTTGCGGTAGATCCGGCGAAGATGCATTCGGTGGAGAGCATCAATCTGAAGTCGGTGATTGCCGGTCCGTTGGACAAATCGCAGGTGACGCCCGGATCGCCGGTGCGCATTCACGGAGTCGCCTGGTCCAATGAAACTCCGGTGGCCAGCGTGGAGGTTTCGGTGGATCGCGGCCGCAGCTGGCAGAAGGCGAAGTTGAACACTGAGCAGGCCAGGTATGGCTGGCGCCTCTTTGAACACACCTGGACTCCGCGGCAGCCCGGCTACTATGTGTTGATGGCCCGCGCCTTCGACACGGCCGGCAAGACGCAACCGATGACGCAGGAATGGAATCCTTCGGGGTACTTGTTCAACGGCGTGCAGCAAGTTGCCGTGGACGTCACCACCGATCCGGTTCAGTCTTCGCAACCGGCAACTTCCGCGGGCACGCCAGACACTTCGGCGTTCGATGCACCGAAGGCATTTCACAGCGCCTGCCTGCCTTGCCATAACGAAGACATCATCATGCAGCAGCGCCTTACGCGCGTCCAATGGGAGCGTGAAGTGGACAAGATGGCGCGCTGGGGAGCTAAGGTGGATTCCTCGGATCGTCCGAAGATCGTGGACTACCTTCTTAAGCTATACGGGCCACGCCCGCGATAATTGCATCTTCGTTTAACCTTCTTGACAACCTTTTTAACGAAAGCCTCGTTTGGTTCATCAGAAGCGCAAAGGCCGCTTCCGGCGGCGCCAAGCGAAAGAGGAACTCGGCGGACTGAGCCGCCGGAAGCGAGTCGTTTTGCACGAGTTTCTTAAAAGGGAATCAAAATAATGAAAATAATTGGACGAGGCCTACTCGCGTGGGCATGCGCAGTAGTGTGTTCCGTCGCCGTGCTGTCAGCAGAATCCGACCCGGGTCCGCGTAATGGACCGGCGCGCTCCGGTCTACCTTTGCAGGGAATTTCCACTTCCGAGTTGAGCTACTTCAACCAGGGTAAAGAAGTCTTTGATGAAGTCAGCAGGGTGGAGAATGGATTAGGCCCGCGATTCAACCTCGATGGTTGCGCGGGATGCCATTCGCACCCGGCAACCGGCGGGGCCAGCCCCGCCATCAATCCGCAGATTGCGGTGGCCGGCAAGGAAGGGGCACTGAATCAGGTCCCCGCTTTCCTTCGGGAGGACGGACCGATCCGCGTGGTGCGCTTCCGCCGCAGGCCCGACGGTACGCCCGATGGCGGAGTGCATTCGCTGTTTGTCATCAGCGGCCGCGGGGACGCGCCTTCGGGTTGCAAGATAGAGCAACCTGATTTTTCCAGAGCGGAGAATCTCTCCTTCCGTATTCCGACGCCTGTGTTCGGGCTCGGCTTGATTGAAGCGATTCCGGACTCCACCATCCGTACGAACCTGGACTCCAATCGACAACAGAAGCGGCTGATGGGGATCACGGGCCGCGTTAATACGAACGCCAACGACGGTACAGTGACGCGCTACGGCTGGAAGGCGCAGAACAAATCACTGGCAATTTTCTCGGGCGAAGCCTACAACGTGGAAGTTGGCGTGACCAATGAAATGTTCCCGCAAGAACGGGAGGAAAGCCCGGGCTGCCTGACGAAGGCCTCACCGGAAGATCACATGAACGTGGAGAATGGCACGCCTTCCGATACCCAACTATTCACGCTCTTCATGCGCTATCTGGCGGCACCGGAAGCATCGGCTGCCAGCGGGACGGTGGACCGCGGCCGCGCTGTGTTCGCTTCGACCGGTTGCGCATTCTGTCATACGCCAACTCTTCGCAGCGGCCTGTCGGGAACAGCCGCACTCAACGATCGGGACGTGCCTTTGTACTCGGACCTGGCGCTGCACCGCATGGGACAGGCTATGGACGATGGAATCGCGCAAGGGCAGGCACAAGGGCAGGATTGGCGTACCGCCCCGTTATGGGGTCTTGGGGACCGCCTCTTCCTGTTGCACGACGGACGTACGAAGGATTTGGCGGAGGCAATCCGATTGCATGACAGCCCCGGATCGGAGGCGCGCGAGGTAGTGGCGAACTACTCCGCGCTGCCTAACGATCAGAAGCAGGACCTGTTGAATTTCCTGCGGTCGCTTTAGCTCACTAGAAGAAGATCCTGAGCCCGAACTCCATCTGCCTTGGCGTGTTCGACTGGCCGTTGATCACTCCGAAGCTGCCTGGACTATCGATGTTGAGCGATGGATTCACCGGCTGAAAATGGTTCAGCACGTTGGTGAACTGGAAGCTGAGGGTGGCGCCGATGCTTTCGCGGACCTTAATGTCTTTGGTGACCGCCAGATCGAGATTCCACGTCGCCATGCCGCGGATGATACCGGACCCTCCGCCATTGGAGTCCACGCCGAGAACCATGCGCCGGAAATTAGAGAATACGGCGCCCGGGTCGGTGAACATATTCATACCGGAGCCGCCCGCTGACGCGTTGCCGCCAGTACCGGCGCCGCTGGCGGCAACACCGTAGTGAGCCGAATTGCTGTAGGCCATCCGTGAGATGGCGACCGCGTTTTCGTGGTTTCCCGTACCCACTGAAGTGCAGTCCATTTCGCCGAACGACTGGCAGCCTGTGGCCGCTCCACCGCTGATCACGACCGGAAGCGGCACACCGCTCTGCGCCGTGAACAGCGGTGCAATCGACCAGCCGTCGAGAGTGTGCCGCGCCAGACGGCTCGAGTTCTTGAAGGATGGCCTGTAGACCATCAGAGAGTTGTATACGTAGCGAATATCAAACGGCTGCGAACCGTACATGGAGCGAATGTTCCATTGATCCAGAACCGCCGGTACGCCGGCTTGCGTAAATCCACCGGTGCCCAGTGACCGGCTGAGCGTTAAGTTCGAGACCGCGGTCAAACCATGCCAATCCGCCATGCGAACGCTGAGGAAGCCGCCGTTGTAGTTCGACCATCCGATGCTTGCCGCCATTGGGATTGCCGAAACCTGCGTTGGAACCGAGCTCGGCATGGTGCGTCCCAGCGTCCAGCCTTGTGCCCGATTCAGCGCGCCCCACATATCGTAAACGTGCGTTGTCAAAATGTTGTTGCGCTGGCTGGCGACAACCGCGGCGGTACAACTGGAAGCCGCGGCGCAGAACGCGGAACCGGCGCCACCGAGCGCCGATTCGAAGAAGGGCTGCACTTGCGGCGTCTGGCCGGTGCTCAGCGCCTGATAGGTGTTGGCGAAGGCTTGCGAGAAGCTTTGGCCGTTCAACGTCGTCATGTAGGGAACCGAATCGATGCTGAACGCTTGCTGTTCGTTCCGCATGAGGCGTCCCACGTAGCCAACCTCAATGCGTACCTTGGATGTGATCTCGCGTTGGACGGTGAAATCGAACTGATCGGTGGACGGAGGCTTGAGGTTCGGATCGAGCACCCAGCTTACACCGGCCGCGGCGTTCGCTCCTACGCCAGGGAAGAAGGGTTGCGGAAGCTGATCGGAAACAGCCGGTAGCGGCGCCGTTAAGCCATCGACTCCGATGCGAAACGCCGTGTTTGGGTCTACGCCCGCGACGCCAAGACACTGGCCCGTGCGGCTGGCGCCGATACAGGAAACCGGCTGTCCAATACCGGTGCCCTGCAGCGGCACCTGCACGAGGTTGATACCGTTCATGCGGGCGTACAGTCTGCTGTAGCCGCCACGGACCACGGTCTTTCCAGGCGCGAAAAGTTTGCCCAGCAACCCGTCATCGAATTTCGGACTCCATGCGGCGGCAACCCGCGGGCTCCAGCCGTTGTAAACCGGATCGTAGGGATACTTGCGTCCGCCGCCGCCGCCCACGTTCCGCACGGTGGCGAAGCCGATCACCGGGTTATAAACCTGTCCGGCCAGGGCTGCCTGTTTCCGTTTCGTAAGATAGTCTTCGCCGGTAAACGCGTTGCCGCCGGCATCCACCAGCATGGGCTGATTGCCGTTGATCTCGTATGGCGGCATCTGCACTTCATAGGAGAGACCGTAGGTGAGTGTGAAGTTCGGCTTTATTTTCCAAGTGTCGCTGAAGTAGCCGTTGTACGACGTGATGATGCTTTGGGAAAAGATGGAACTGGGAACCGGCAACAGCTTACCGGCGCTGCGCGCGTAGAAGACCTGCGGCTGAGCCACCAGCCCCAGCACCGATGAGTAGAGCGTGTTCCAGTTGCCGATCTGGTTGGCCGGAACCGAAGTGGGGACGAAATTGGCGGGCATCACAATCCCCGATCCGGAGTTCACCTGGTAGACCACCGAGCTGAGGATGTTCACGCCATTATCGTTGCGTTGGTGCTTGTCGAAGTTACGCTGGTAGGTTCCACCAAACTGGAATAAATGGTTGCCGCTGACGTAGTTCATGTCGTCGCGCACTACCTTGTCCTGGCCGTCCCAGAATCGCGAAAGAGCGTTGCCGCGGTCAACGGGGTAGGGAACCAGCGCGTTCGCACTATCGGCGCCGATTTCGATGGCGCCGCCCAGCCCGGGAATTTGCGGCGGCGCCCCGGCGCTGGACCACTCCCAGGAGTTGCGTAGATAACTGAAGCGGAAATCGTTGATCAAGCGCGGCGTGATTACTCCGGTAAGGCCGATCACCATGTACGACGGCGTCTGCGGCTTCTCCGACTTTGACACAGCCTGTCCAAAGGTATCGCCCGGCAGAAGTCCGCCGATATCCACCTGATTGTTGGTGAACTGCGAAAACTTGTAGTAGCGGTAGCTTGCCATCATGCGCCAGTTGGCTCCGAAATCGTGATCGATGCGGGCGACGGCGAAGTTGGACGAGATGGGCAGCCGCAGCGGAGTGAGATAGCCCTGGGTGTTGAAGCGGTCGCCGGCCTGCGGGTCGTTCGGCATCGGCATGTACTTGCTCCAGATCTGATTCACGATGGGATTGAGTCCCGTTCCGCGCGGGTCGCAAGAACCGGCTGGACAGGTGGCGGGTTGATAGGTTGTACCGTTCACCGTTACCGGATTCGGATTCAGATTGTAAGGCAGATACTGCCCCGAACTATTGGCCACCTGAATTACGCCGGCGCGCATCAGTGCCGTGGGCACCAGACGGTCGATCGTGATCACGTTAGGGAAGCGGCGTCCTTCGTAGTTAAAGAAAAAGTAGGTCTTGCCGCCGGCAAACGTGGGCAGCAACGTGCCGCCCAGCGAGGCGCCGAAGCGATTCTGGTGGGCGGACGGCAGCGGAGTATACGGTAAGTCACGTGACTTGGTGTGGTTGTTGAGCCAGGTATTGGCGCCGAAGTTGCTGCCGAAGTAATACTCATACGCCGAGCCATGATAGGCGTTGCTGCCGCGTTTGGTAACCATGGAGACTTGCCCGCCGCCCGCGCCGTTGAAGTCGGCGGTCTGGTTGTTGGTGCCCACCTTGAACTCTTCAATGCTTTCGATAGGTGTGGGGATGACACCGGAAGGAGAGCCGCCAGTGCCCGCGCTCATGAATCCGCTGGATGCGGTGTAGTTGGCGTAGGTGCCGTCCTGATCGCTGGTGTTGTTGCCACCGTCCAGTTGAAACATGTTCTGGTCGGATGCGGCGCCGGCCACTTGCCCGCCAGGCGCAACGCCGGGTTGCAGCACGAAGAACGCGTTGGCATCACGGCCCAGATTCGGCAGCGTAGTGAGCGCGTCGCCGGAAATGGTGGTGCCTACGGTGGCGTTGGTGGTTTGCAACTCCGCGCCTGCCGAGGCATTCACTTCAATCGCGGTGGCGGTTGAGCCGACCTCGAGGGTGACATTCAATGTTCGAACCAGTCCGACGGCCACCGCCTGCGCGGCCAACCTGGCCTGCGAGAATCCTTCCTTGCTGAGCGAGAGATTGTAGACTCCAGGGGCGACATTGAGAAAGATGTACCGGCCCGCTTCGTTCGTTGTAGTGGATTGTGAGCTGTTCGTTGCCGTATCGGTGAGTACGGCGCTTGCGCCTTGTATCGACGCTCCCTGCCGGTCTGTCACCTGGCCGGAAACAGTTCCGGTGGAGCCTGCCTGCGCCCATGCGTTCGGCGCGGTCCATGTTAGCAGGGAAACGCCGATAGTCATGGCGGCGAATGACGAAACACACAACCTACGCATCATGGCGTTCTGGTTCATTGCAACTCCTCTTGGGTGAATGCCCCTACTGGGAATGAAATCTATCACTGGATCCGAGTGCGTGTCAACGCTCTGTTTGAATACTTGGCCCAATCGCGATCCGGCGGCGAAGAGAATTTTGTCGCGGTCCTGCGGAGAGTTAAGTTCGCAGGACGGCTAGGTATCCATTTTGGGCTTACGATTCGCGTTTTTTATTTCATGAATGACGCCAGGAGTGGTATCGACTGGGGCGGTTAGGGGTTCAGCGGGCGTGAGATGCCGCAACAGACCGGCCGGCAGGTTTGCATTTGGTGTTTCCGCGGCTAGGGGCGGGGCCGGGTTGTTTCGCAAATCTGGGGGATTAGGGTCGTTTCGCAAATTTTGTTCTTCGCGAAGACGGAAGAGGGCTTTCATGGCCCGGTCGTGCATGCGGCTGTAACTGGTTTCGTAGCGCAGGACCAGATCCAAGAGCTTTTCGTGGTTGGCCATAGCGATGAAGGCGAGGGCAAGGCGGGCTGGCTCGCTGGTGACCTCCTGTTCCTCCTTTTCCATTTGCAGGTTGAAGGCGGCGGTTTGAATTACCCAGCCGCGTTGTTGACGCCAGCGGGCGGCTACCATTTCGTCTACCAGATTCATTTCGATGCCGTCCCGGGGTTGGAATTTTTCGATGTACCTCTGGAGGAGCTGGTCGAATTTGGCCGGGCATTCGTTGGCTAGAACTAGCGTTTGCGACGTCAAGCCGTGACGCAACGCGTTCATGGCTGA
>JANXXV010000353.1 GCA_025350445.1 Bryobacteraceae bacterium
TCAGCAGCGCCGCCGCATCCGGCACCAAATAAGTCCTCGTAAAAACCTTATTTTCCGGTACATTCAGCACCTCGGCAATCTCGCGGTACTCCAATTCTTCAATGTCGCGCAGAATTACCGTCTCTCTCAGGTCCGGAGACAACTTCTGCAAAGCACCCTGCAACAATTCGCTCGCCTCACGCCCGGCCAGCATGCTGTCGGCCCGTCCCGAACCAGCCGCGGTCTGCTCCAGTGTCAACAGCTGATCTTCAATCGAATCAGTGGCCCGCTCCAGCTTAGTTCTGCGATAGTTATCAATCAGCAGATTCCGCGTCAAACGGTTCAACCAGACCGAGAACGATCCCTCGCCCGAACGGAAACTCTTCAGCGTCTTAAAAACCCGCAGAAACACTTCCTGCGTCAGATCCTGCGCCTCGCCATCCGTTCCCGTGAAGCGATAGCAGACAGCATACACCCGTCGCGTGAAAACCTTCACCAGGTCTTCCCAGGCCGCATCCTCGCCTGTCAGGCACCGTTCTATGAGCTGCGCTTCAGAATCCAAACGGTTGTCCGCTACCTTGTTCGCACCCGTCAGCCCTTGCCCCCAGGTTTGCCGCCACGTTTGCCCCTGTGTCTGCCCCTGTGTCTGCCCCTGGGCTTGCCCATCCGCCTGCCCCCAGGCCTGCCCTTGGATCTGTATTGCGGCGGCGGCTAACATCGCTTTCCTCTTTGCGCTCCCACTTGATACAACGAGGACTTATCATAAGAAGTTCGCCCGAATGTGAGACACTCGGGCAATTGATTACCCATTCTAGTGCAGCGCCGCCACTCAATGCCTAACCAGCCCCGGTCGAAAAGGTGGCGCATCGCCGCCCTCCTGCTGGCAGCAGCCGTCCTGATCGGAGCCTTTTTCGGTTTCCGGCGGTTGCGGGGTTCCGACTTTCGCTGGGATCAGTTTGCCGCCACCTTCGCCCAGCTCGACCCTGCCTGGCTCGGCGCCGCCATCATCCTGATCCTGCTTACATATGTAGGCCGCGCTCTCCGCTGGCAGGTTCTACTTCGTCCGGTTTGCCCGCGGTCGAACCTCTGGCGAATCTTCGTAGCCACCTCCATCGGCTTCACCGCCATCGTGCTGTTCGGCCGCCCCGGCGAACTCGTCCGGCCCTACCTCATCTCTATAAAGGAGAATGTGTCGTTCTCCTCACAGTTGGCCGCCTGGCTGCTCGAACGAATCTACGATCTTCTGGTCGTCCTGCTTCTCTTCGGTTATGCTCTCAGCCATGTACAGGCCGCCCACCTCAGTTTTGGCCCCGGCTTTGAGTTCATCCTCAGGACCGGCGGTTATCTGGTAGCGGGCGTATGTACCTTGTGTTTCCTATTCCTGCTGGGCGTGCGCCACTTTTCCGGCGCAATGCAGCGCCGCTTCTTGTCCGCTGTTACGTTTCTGCCAGAGAACTACTACAAGAGGCTGGAACAAGTGGTAACCGCCTTCGCTGCCGGCATGGAATCCACCCGTAGCCACACCTTTGTGGCGCAACTTGTCTTCTACACCCTTTTGGAGTGGACGATCATTGTGGCGAGTAACTTCTGCCTTTTCATGGCATTTCCGGCTACCGCACAATTCACTGTGACGGATACTCTGGTATTCTGTGGTTTTGTGGGCCTTGGCAGCGCAATCCAGATCCCGGGCGTGGGAGGTGGCATGCAGGTGGCTTCCATTCTCATTCTGACCGAGTTCTTTGGCCTGACACTGGAAATTTCCAGCGCAATGGCCATTCTGATCTGGCTTACGACGTATGTAGTAATTCTCCCCATCGGAATCTTCCTGGCTTTGCGGGAAGGTCTTAACTGGAAGAATCTAAAGCAGTTGGAATCGAGGTTGCCGGAATGAACTGCCCCTTCTGTGGTCATCGGGAAGACAAAGTAATCGACTCACGAGAGAGCAAAGAGGGCGAAATCATCCGCCGCCGCCGGGAATGCCTCGGGTGCACCCGCCGATTCACTACCTACGAGCGAATCGATGAAATTCCCTACATGGTCATCAAGAAAGACGGCCGCCGTGAGAAGTTTGACCGGCAGAAAGTAATGAATGGGCTTCTGCGCGCCTGCGAAAAAAGGCCGATCGGAATGAGTAAGCTGGCCGATATCATTGATGTGGTCGAATCCCGGCTGGCTGAAACCCCGGACCGGGAACTATCTACTACGGAGATAGGAGAGATGCTGATGGACCGGCTGGTAGCGCTCGACAAGATCGCATATGTCAGATTCGCCTCAGTTTACAGGGATTTCCAGGACGTGGAAGCTTTCCTGAAGGAATTGAAGGAGATGATGCGACACAAACGCACTTAGAAGCGTCTAACGATATAATCGGGAAGCCTGCGGCGGGAAGAAAACTGGAACGGATTCCATTCTGTAACATCCTGTGAGTAGTAGTGAAACTTAACGCTTAACAGGCGTTCGGTTTGATGCTATAATTGACGACGCGTCGCGTGTAAATTTTACAGTCTGGTGTACTCTGCCGTGCCGGGTGCCTCGTCTATCTGAACTAGAGCGCTAGCGTGCCGTTTTGTCCGCCCCGAGGCAAGCGGTCCAAGTTGACTTTTCACGGGGGAGGTGAGTCCGAAGTGGATCAATTCGAAGATCAATTCATAGGTGATAATAACGAGCCGTTGGGTATCCCATTTGACGAGGAACCTAATTTCTTCCATCCGGAAGAAGTTGCCGAAGGGGAAGATCCGCAAGCCGCTACCCAAGTCGAAGAGTCGATCTATACCGACGATCCAGTACGAGTATACCTCCGCGAGATGGGTGCTGTCCCGCTTCTTACCCGCGATGGTGAAGTAAATTTAGCCCGCAAAATGGAGCGCGGTAAGCTCCGAATGCAGAAATCGATCAGCCGTTCCCCATTGATCCAGCACATCGTTCTGGAAATGGCGGAGCAAATCAAGAAGGGCGCCGAGGAACTCGACAACCTGGTGGATCTGGGCGGAGTCGATATCGAAGAAGGCAGCCCGGCCGACAACAAGCGCCGCGCTGAAGCCAGGCAACATTTTTCCGAGATTATCTCCTCCTCCA
>JANXXV010000354.1 GCA_025350445.1 Bryobacteraceae bacterium
AGCGCCGGATTGAAGCCGTGCTGAACAACGACATCATCGGCAGCGAGGTTTCGGGCAACGGACGGTCGGACAACAGCACGGTGCGGATCTTCTCACCGGACCCGCGCGATTCCACTTCCCGCGAGTTGGCGCGCTACTTGAAAATCGCCGGGGAACGCTATGTGCCATCCATGAAAGTCGACCTGGTTTTTCGGGAGGACCGCTTCGGACGCGGCGGCGATCACATGCCGTTTATCGCCCACGGATTTGCGGCGGTACGCATCACGACCGCCAGCGAGAACTTCGACAATCAGCACACAGCCACCGATACTTTCGCCAACACCTCGCCCGCTTACATCACCCGGGTGACCAAGGTGAACGGCGCGGCACTGGCCAGCCTGGCGCTGGCGCCGAAGCCGCCGGTGGTGACACGCGTGATCAAGACCGGCCCGAATAAAGGGAAGCTGACGCCCAATCTGGCGCGCGGGAAATCCCGTTATGATGCGGTGCTGAAATGGACCGATGCGAATCCGGAGCCGGACCTGCTGGGCTACGCGGTGGTGTACCGGTCCACGCGGACGCCGTTCTGGGAGACCGAGATTTTTGCCGGTAACGTAAACGAGTTCACGCTGGAGAATGTTTCGGTGGATGAGTATGTTTTTGGCGTGAAAGCGATTGATAAAGAGGGCAACGAGAGTCTGGTGGCCGCCTACGGAGACGGGTCGCTGCCGCGCCGGGAGATCGAGATCTATTAGGCTCTTGCGGCCAATGTGATACGGTGAAGCTTCAGCACTTAGCAGGAGGATGAATGGAAGCCCTCGGGATGATTGAGACGAAGGGATTGGTTGGCGCCGTTGAAGCGGCCGATGCGATGGTGAAGACGGCGAAAGTCACCTTGCAGGCCAAAGAGTACATCGGCAACGGCTTCGTTACGGTCACCTGCCGTGGCGATGTGGGAGCTGTGAAAGCAGCCACCGACGCGGGTGCGGCGGCAGCGCGTCGCGTGGGTGAACTAGTTGCGGTTCACGTGATTCCGAATCCAGCGGCCGACACGGAGAAGGTGCTTCCGGGCGCGAAGAAGGCCAGCGGCAACCTCGGGTAGCCGTGGCCGGTTTAGATTAGCGAATGTTGCACGATTCCGACCTGCTCGCTCTGCAAGAGGTCCGCACCAAGGTGGATGCAGCCTACGCGGCCTGGCAGAAGTACCGCAACTATTCACAAGACCAGATCGACAACATTGTGGAGGCCATGGGCGCGGCCGCGCGCGAGAACGCGGAGCATCTGGCGGAGCTGGCGGTGAGCGAAACCGGTTATGGCAATGTCCGCGACAAGCTGGCGAAGAATCTGCTGGCGGCCGATCTGCTGCCGCGCGCGATGCGCGGGATGAAGACGGTGGGCATTTTGCGCGACGATGCCGAGAAGAAGATTGTCGAGATTGGTGTGCCGCTGGGCGTGATTGCGGCGATTCTGCCGACTACAAACCCGACCTCGACCGCCATTTACAAGATTCTGATTTCGCTTAAGGCGGGGAACGGCATCGTTCTCAGTCCGCATCCCCGGGCCAAGCAATGCACCTGTGAAACTGTTGCCATTCTGGCGGACGCCGCGGTGCGGGCCGGAGCGCCGGATGGCATCATCCAGTGCATCTTCAGCGCTACTCTGGAAGCTACCAACGAACTGATGCGCCACAAGCGCACGGCGGCGATTTTGTCTACGGGCGGAGCGGGGATTGTGAAGGCCGCGTACTCCAGCGGGAAGCCGGCGTTCGGGGTGGGGCCCGGAAACGTTCCGGTGCTGATTGAGAAGACCGCGGACATTGCCGATGCGGTGGCTAAGGTGGTGGCGGGCAAGTCATTCGACTACGGCACGCTTTGTTCCAGTGAGCAGGCCATTGTCGCGGAGCACGCGCTGCGCGGGAATATCACGGCTGAGTTGAAAGTGCAGAAGGCATTTCTGTGCGATGAGAAGCAGAAGCAGGCGCTGGCGAAGCTGCTGTTGATTCCGCCGATGTGGAGCGTGAATCCGAAGTGCGTGGGGCAGGCGGCGCCGAAGATCGCCGGGATGGCGGGTTTTACGGTGCCGACCGATACCTCGATTCTGGTGGCGGAGCTGGAAGGCGTGGGCAAGGATCATCCGCTTTCGGCGGAGAAACTGTCGCCGGTTCTTTCCCTGTTTTTTGTGAAAGACTTTGCCGCCGCGCTGGATACATGCGAGGCCATTTTGCGATTCGGCGGGCTGGGCCACACCTGCGGGATCTATTCCAAGGACGATGCCAGGGTTCGCGAATTTGCGTTGCGTATGCCGGCGATGCGGGTTCTTTGCAATACGCCCACGCCACAGGGTTCGGTGGGCATCACCACGAATCTGTTTCCGGCGATGACGCTGGGCTGCGGCGCCATGGCGGGCAACAGCACGGGCGATAATGTGACACCCTTGAATCTGATCAACGTTAAGAGGCTGGCGTACGCTGTGAGAAAACCGGAAGAAGCTTTTGACATCCCCGCGCTCCGCGCATCGGCGACGAATGTGGACAAGCAGATGGTTGCCTCGGCGGTGGAGCGTTATTTGTTGCAGCGCGGGGTGCCTGTGGTTCCGACGGCGGCTGCTGTTGCGGCGAAGACCGGGGTTGTGGCTGAACTGGTAGACCAGTTTCTTAGTGCTAAGCGGACGGCGTTACCGCTTCCTCACGGTCGCGGCTCGGAAAATTTTTCGGAACTCGTGGTTCCTGCGCCGCCATCCGTGGCGCCCGCGTCTCCGGTGGTGGTGATCGTGGATTTTGTCTGCGAAAACGATGTGCAGGCGGCCATTCGAAAGTCGCAGAAGATCTATATAGGACCGAAGACGATTGTCACGCCGTCCGCGCGCGACCTTGCCGCGCAGCATGATACGCTCGTCCACGCGAAACGAACATGAAGTTAAACCTGGATTCATTGAAAGCGGAGATCCAATCCTATCTGAAGGACAACGGATTCGTTGTCTTCCATGCCTTCTCAAGAAGTCTGGATGACATGCCTGAAGTGGATTGGGATACGCGGCGCTACCCGGATTACAAAGAGTTTCTGAGTGTCGCCAAGCGCCTGGAAGCCACGTTGATTGTGTTTCATCATCGCGAGTTTTCTTCCGATATAGTCGACCGCGCGATTGACGATCTGCCGGCGGCGGGGTTGGATTACGACGATCAGCGGGTGTATGAACAGCGGTTGCGGGAGCTGAGCGTTTACGAAGGCTTTACCTGCTTGATTGAGATCTCGTTTGATCACAAGGGCACGTTGTATCTTTTCGAGCTGCGGACCGAGTGGTTTAGTGAGTTGACGCATATTTTGGATCAACTGACTATCACCGACGACGATGCCGATGGCGGGCCGGACGCCGATCCGCTGGGCGGGTATTACTCGAAGAACTAGACGATGACTCTTCCATCGCGGTGGATCCTGCCCGAGTTGGACGCGCCAGCTGTGTCGATTGCTTCGCGCGTTTTGTGGCATCGAGGTCTGCGTGACCCGGTTGCCGTGGAGCATTTTCTGAATCCGCGTTTGGAAGACTTGCACGATCCGATGCTGTTGCAGGACATGGATCGGGCCGTCGGCCGTCTGCAACGCGCTATCGCCGGGCACGAGAAGATTCTGCTGTACGGTGATTATGATGTGGACGGCACTTCGTCCGTGGTGATCCTGAAAAAGGTGCTGGATCTGACCGGGGCGCAGGTGGAGTTTCATGTTCCGCACCGGGTGAAAGACGGCTACGGGATGCGGACGGAGGTGATCGACCGGGCGGCCGCATCGGGTGTGACCCTGGTGATCAGCGTGGATACGGGCATCCGCGCGAATGCCGTGGTCGCTCATGCCGGCAGGCTTGGGATCGATGTGATTGTTACCGATCATCATCTGCCTGAGGCGGAGTTGCCGCGGGCGGTGGCGGTGATCAACCCGAACCGGCCGGACTGTAGTTATCCGGAGAAGAATCTTTGCGGGGCCGGGGTTACGTTCAAGCTGATTCACGCGTTGTTACGAAAGCTTGAGTGGCCGGTGGAGCGCATTGGGCGGATTACGGAGTCGATCCTGAAGCTGGTGGCGCTGGCCACGGTGGCCGATGTGGTGCCGCTTACGGGGGAGAACCGGATCATTGTGAAGCGCGGGCTGGAGGGGTTCCATACGGTCCGCAATCCGGGGCTGCGGGCACTGCTTCGCGTGGCTGGTATACAAGATGGCGATTGCCCTTCGGCGGGGCAGGTGGCGTTTCGCATTGCGCCGCGGATCAATGCCGCCGGGCGCATGGCGAATGCCGATGATGTGATCAATCTGTTTCTCACTAGCGATGAGGCGTTGGCGATGACGCTGGCGGGGCAGTTGAACGATCTGAATCGCGAGCGGCAGGAGACGGAGGCGGCGATCACGGCGGCCATTCTGGAAGAGTGCATCCAAGTGCCGGTTACCGACGACGATTTTGCGCTGGTTTTTGCCGGGCGCGGGTGGCATCGGGGTGTGGTGGGCATTGTGGCCAGCCGTTTGGTGGAACGGTTTCACCGGCCGGCGTTTGTGCTGAGTGAAGAGGAGGGGACGGGCGTGGCGCACGGGTCCGGACGCAGCGCCGCGGGTTTTCATCTGCTGGAAGGCTTGGAGGCGATGGGGGAGCTGTTCACCAAGTTTGGGGGCCACAAGCAGGCGGCAGGGCTTACGATGCAGGCAGAGCGGATTGAGAGCTTCCGCGCGCGGTTCAATGCACTTGCGGCTGAGCGATTGACGGTGGACGATTTCCGGCGAACGGTGGAGATTGACGCTCTATTGCGGCTGGAAGAAGTGACGGACGAGTCTGTTGCGGAGGTGCTTTCGCTGGCTCCGTTTGGGGCTGGGAATAGCGCTCCGGTGTTTGCGGTGATGGGGGCGGAGGTTTGCGCGCCTCCGGTGGTGATGAAAGAGAAACACCTGCGGCTTACGGTGCGGCAGAACGGGCGCACATTGACGGTGAAGGCTTGGAGCTTCGCCGAGCGGGCTGCGGAGTTGCAGGCAGGGGCGCGGGTGGATCTGGCGTTGTGCCTGGAGGAAGACTCCTACTCGTTGAGCCGCGGCTATGCCGGTTGGGGCGCGGTGCTGCGGGACGTGCGGCCGGCGAGGTGATATTCGGTGGGCAAGGATTGTTGGGCTGAACCGTTGGGCTGACCTACGGAGTGGAAACCCGGGAATTGCGAAACGCGGCGAATCCCAGGAAAAACATTGGGCCACGATAAATTGGATGAATCGGATAAGAAGTGATTTGGCAGGTTAGGAGTTTCTTCTCCTTCCGCGCGGGCGGGCAACCGGGCCCAGACGCATTTTGCCGGTGCGAATTGCGGGGTTGAGCCGGATGCCGAGGTGTGCGGGGCGGTGGTGGCTTGGGCTGCTTCGCATTCGCGGATGGCGCGGTTCCAGGCTCCCTCTGTCGTGGATTCGCAGCGGCGGAGAGTTTCGAAGTGGTGGGGTTCAGCCGCCATGCACACCGAGATCCCATGGTTGAGATTCCTGGGTGATTCTACCCGAACAGGCGAGGCTCTGGAGCGTAGAGACCAACGGTGATGCGTCATGTGCTTTCTGTGGAACGGTCCCGGGTTATGGATCGATTTTTTCGATTGTCATTCCGGCGGGATCGAACATCAGGCGGCCGGGTGTTTGGATGAGGGCCACCACGGCCATGAATTCTTTCGGCCCATTGATAGGCAGGGACTGAAATGGACCGCCAGATTGCAACTGGATGGCAACGCCTGCAGGGAATGGCGCCGGTGGCGTACCAGGTTGCCAGGGCGGGTTTGTAGTGATTTGCAGAGCATATCCCGCGACAAGTAGTTGCGGCATCGCGCATTCTCCGCTGGGAAGATATTACTATATCGGCGTAGCGCTCATTAGCATCATGGGCTGCTACCACGCTCGATGCCGCGGGTTTACTTGTTCCGCTCGGGGTCTCAACCTAGTGTGCCGTCCCTCGTAAGAGTTGACGACGGGCGCAAGAGCGCGACCGAGGGGTCGCGCGTAGACAAGGTGTCTGCCCCACCTTGCGGCCAGTAGCGTGTTGCGTTGCGGCGAGTAGCATGTTGTAAAGAATTAACTGGGACGGCACACTAGGGCACACTGCGTAGAGATTGCGGAGGTTCAAACTCACTCGGCGAACGCTGTCGCGGACTCTGCTTTTTACCGTACACCAATTCGACTGCGTGAATAGGGGGCGTGTGGTGGGTAAAATGGCGCATCCGCCGAAAGGTGCGATGACCGTTGGCCATACTAGAGAGCTTTTGCAGTTGGCCACTCGCGTGCTTGGTTGTACGACGCAGTCTCCACGTGCGAGGTGTTAATGGAACATCAACGGCGCAGTTTGGTGCGTTGGCTATTAGGAACCGGAGTTGGCGCATCCGTGACGTCTTTCGTTTATCCGGCGATCCGGTTCATGGATCCACCCGACGTCCCTGAAGCCGCGGTAAATGAAGTAGCCGCCGGCAAGGTGCAAGACCTGAAAGCCAACAGCGGCAAGATCGTCAAATTTGGCAGCAAACCCGTCCTGCTGGTTCGGGTTGACGATAAAGAATGGAAGGCGTTTTCCGCCGTCTGCACCCATTTGAACTGCACGGTTCAGTTTCGGGACGACACGCGCCAGATCTGGTGCGCCTGTCACAACGGCACGTACGACCTGAACGGCAAAGTTGTTTCCGGACCTCCCCCGGCGCCCCTGGAAGAATTCACCGTTCGCCTGCGGGGGGATGACGTGGTCGTGGCACGGAGAACATAATCCCATGTCAACCGACCCGGTAGTACCCAGGGAAAGTGAGCCCGGTTGGCTCGACGAGCGCCTAGGCTTGGCTTCCATCCGTCAATTGATGGGGCACAAGATGGTGCCGCAGCATTCGGCGAGCATCTGGTACTACTTCGGCGGAATCACGCTATTTCTATTCGTCATCCAGGTGTTGACCGGCATTCTACTGCTGCTCTACTACCGGCCCAGCACTACGGAGGCTTACGAGAGCGTTCAATTCATCGTGGCGCGGGTGAAGTTCGGATGGCTGG
>JANXXV010000390.1 GCA_025350445.1 Bryobacteraceae bacterium
CAGCCAAGTGATGCGCCCGCAAATCGAACCGATGAAGAAAGTAGCCAGAACCATACGCGCCCACCGTGATCTCATCCTCAACTACTTTCGCGCCAGGAAAGAGTTTTCCAGTGGCGTAATCGAGGGGCTGAACAACAAAGCAAAAGTCACCGCGAGAAAATCTTACGGATTCCGAACCTTCCGCGTCCACGAACTCGCCCTATATCACTCACTTGGCAAGCTGCCCGAACCCGAACTTACCCATAGATTTTTCTGACGAACCCGAAAATGAAATCAAACTTTTCCCGGGGAAGGGAATCTAATCGCCAAAGGTTGGCTGATGATCTCTGTTCCCCGGTTTGGTTTGATTGTGTGCATAACTGCGTTGCCATTGGCCGCGCAGGTGATTCAGAAGAGTTGGGATACTGGCGTCCCGCTCACCGCGGAAGGAAAGGCGGTTCGGGCTTTGAAGCTGACGCTTCCACCGGGCGGCGCCATTGGCAGTCTGATAGGCGCCGGTTTCGATCAACTGGATAACTATCCAAAAGAGTGGGGGCAGGGCGCGAAAGGGTATAGTCACCGCTTCGTTTCTCTCTATGCAAGAAGGGCTACCGATAACGCACTGAGCCTGGGTTTGAGTGTGGCGATGAAAACGGAGCCGCGCTACGATCGCTGCGATTGCAAGGGCTTCACGCCCCGCCTGGGCCATGCACTACTGCGGACTGTTTGGGCGCGGAAAGACAACGGCGGCGAAATAATCAATGTGCCTCTTCTGGCTGGCTTCGTAGGGGCTGCGGCAATTGCTAATCAATGGAATCCTGAAAGGATCAGGACTGGCCGCACCATCGCTCGAGCGGCAGGAATCGACATTGGAGGGGAGACAGCGCAATTTGTTCTGACCGAGTTCTGGCCGGAGATCCGCAAGAAGCTGCCGTTTGTCAAGAAATAGAAAAACGGGCGCCGCGACGAGCAGCGCCCGTTTTTAGAATCGACGAACTGTACAATCAACTCTTCGCTGCTGTTCTCTTTCGAGCGTACCAAAGCAGTGCGCCAAGGCCTCCGCCGAACAGCGCTAAGCTGGCAGGTTCCGGGGCTTCGGCCGCAAAATAGTTGATGAACGTGTCGGATTTGCTAACTCCTTCAATTTCAAAAGTGATCGCATTCACACTCTGAAAGATATTGGAGGTCGCACCGCCAAAATAAACAAACGGGCCGCTACCGCCTATGCCGTTGAAGTTGAATTGCGCCACTAAATCGGTCGAGGCCGCACCGGTGCCTAAAAGTGAGTAACTTGCCTCTGCGTAGATCCCGGGGCCCGAATAAAAGCGGGCCACGATTTGAACTGTAAGGTCAGTGTTTCCGATGATCGTAATCTGGGTGTTGGTGCCGCTGCTCGTAAGGTCGACCCCCCCAAGCCCAAAGGTAGTCGGAGTTACGTTCCCGGTGGTATATGTCCCGACTCCGCAGGTAGCCGTACCGCAGTAGCTGACTAAACCAGAACCCGCAACACCGGTACCCGTGCTTAACGTCACATCTTTAGAACGGTGTGCCTTCCGTCGCAAAGTTCACTTGCCGGGTCGGGATGCATCCGGTGCAAGTATCGTCCATAATGCGAAACCCGCCGACAACTTCGGTTCCGAGGAACCCGGATGCAAGGTGACTTGTTGTTGTTGCCCCGGTAAGACTCGCTGGAAATTGCGGAGTTATGAACGTATCAATAAAAACCGGAGTTGCCAGACCCAATTGTGCCCCGATTAGAATTGTAGCTAAGATTACAAGTTGCGGTTTTATTTTGAACTTCATCCGCTTATATGACATACGCCGCTCCGATACGATATCCGATGATTTTTGGTTCGTCATCATGAATCGCCCCTCATGATACCATCCAACGGCTTTTGATTCAAGGCTTTTCCATACTAGAAGTACTTAGTCTACGGGCATTAGTGTGAACCTCAGGTGAACATCTGAGTCCGTCTCAGCCGTTCTACCAACTTCGCCCCTAGTGGAACCGGTTACAATAGCGCAAGACAATCACTTTTCAGGAGAATTCATGGCAAAAAAGCGAATTGGCATACTCACGGGTGGCGGAGACGTGCCGGGACTGAACGCGGTAATAAAGAGCGTTGTCTACCGGGGCAGCGACAGAGATTGTGAGGTTGTCGGCCTTCGCCGGGGCTGGGAAGCGCTGACGCATGTAGATTTCGAAGATGCGGCGAGCACCGGGCGATACATTCTGCCGCTTACCCGCGAAAACACGCGCTCGGTAGACCGGACCGGCGGCACGTTCCTGCATAGCAGCCGCACCAACCCGTCGAAGATGAAGAAGATCCCGGATTTTCTGAAGGGCGCGGACTTCCCGAAGGCGGAGAGCACGAAAGGCGGGGTTACCTCGATCGTCAGTGATATGAGCTCTCAAGTACTGAAGAACATTGAGACATTGAAGCTCGACTATCTGATTGCCATCGGCGGTGACGACACTCTTAGCTATGCCGCGCGCCTGGACAAACTAGGGATGAAGGTGATCGCCATCCCGAAGACGATGGATAACGACGTCCGCAACACCGAATATTGCATCGGGTTTTCCACTGCAATTTCCCGTGCCTCCGACGCCATCAATCGCCAGCGCACCACGGTTGGGTCGCACGAACGCATCGGGATCTTTCGTGTCTTCGGACGCGATGCCGGCTATACCGCGCTTTACACCGCTTACGTCACCTCCATCCGCTGCGCCATCCCTGAGTATAAGTTCAACCTGGAGAAGATGATAGACCTTCTGATGGCTGACAAGAAGAACAACCCGAGCAACTATTCGCTGATGGTGCTGTCGGAAGGCGCCGAGTGGGAAGGGCACAAGATGCAGGAATACGGCGAGCCGGACGGGTATGGTCACCGCAAGAAAATGAGTGTCGCGGAAGATTTCAGCACCGAACTGAAACAGCGCTTCAGTGAGGAAACAGTTGTCAGCGACCTGACCTACGACCTTCGCAGCGGGGACCCGGACTTTACAGACAAGCTGATCGCCTCCACATTCGGCAATATCGCTTTCGATGCGGTCCTCGAAGGCAAGTCTGGCTTGATGGCCGCGATCCAAGGTGGCTGCTACGCTTTGGTGGCGATTCCCGATCCGAAGCTTGGCCCTCGGAAGGTGGATGTTGCTACGATGTACGACACCGGGCGTTACCGGCCGAACTATGCGAACAAGCTGGGGCTGCCGGTATTTCTGACCAGGGGGTAGAATGGCGGGTCGCCGCCGGAATTATTTTGCGGGTGTTTCCGCTTCCTAACAAAACAAGAGCGGACGGTTCCGGAGCCGCCAATTCCTTACCGATCACGAAGGCTGTGGATTGCCCGGGCGCCAGCGAACCAAGATCCCAGGCGATGGCGGCGGCATAGTCGCCGGGACCGATGGGGCCGTTCGCGCCGTTATAGGCATTCGAATGGACGGCGCTGAGAACGTCCGTGATGGTACCCACCTGGTGAACATCCGGCTTCCGGTTTCCAAACACAATGCCATCGGCGATGAAAGCACAAGCAGCCCGGTTGCCCGTTGTGGTGATTGTCCCGTTTGCCGCTGAGCAGGAAGTTGTGCCCTGTAGATCTTCGGTTGTCCCATTTTTCGACCTATTGGGGTGGAAGTTCCAGTAGGCGCCGAATCGTCCGTTGTCAATTGTCTGAACTCCGTTGTTCAGGAAGCTAAAGTGCAGAAACACCTGCTGACCGACGACTTGGGTCAGGATGGAAATCACCAGGTGATCGGTGGCGTCTTGAATGACCGGCGTTGCCGTATCGGTGGAATGGGAATAAGTCAGAGACTGGATGACGGACCAATTCGAGCCGATGTTTGTAGGGTTGAGCCTGCCTTGATCGAGCGACGGGGAGAGAAACCCGTTGCCGTTACCGGCGGTGTGGCTGGGGCCGGCCGTGTAGCGTATAAACCTAAAAACGGCAGTTCACCTTGTGATTTTGCCGTAATCCCAGCTTTTCGTTACCACTCCCTGACGGTCACGGTTCAGTAAAATCAGTACGTTACCGAGCCGCGCGCGTCAGCGAGCGGTAACGAAAAGCAACTGCTCCGCACCTCACCAATCTGGTGACAACTGTTTTTCTCGCATCGGCTTGATACTCAAGACGTTGACCGAATTGCCGCCAGTCAACTGCCGTTTTTAGGATAAACGGCGAATCGTCTCCGGAGAGTACGTCCTTGTTGCCATCGTAGGCGCCGGAGTTTGAGAAGAACC
>JANXXV010000396.1 GCA_025350445.1 Bryobacteraceae bacterium
CACCAGCCCGGCAGACGTGCAGAATACGTTGCAAGGGCTGGTGGGCCCTAAGGTAGAAGTGAAAATGCGCAGCACCGCGGCTGGCAGACAGTCCAACAGATAATTCAGGAAGATGGCGTCGAATTGGATGGGCGGTTCGAGTTCCCCGTTTAGCCAAACAAATTCCTGCAGCACCGCGTCGGCATGCGCCATCAACACTCTTCCATCGGCGGGCAGGACGCCGTGACGAACGGCGTCTTGAAGCATGGCCGCGGAACGATCGGCGGCCACATAACGGAGCCGATTGTCGTAGTCCCGGTCATGCTGACGGCAGATGCGCTCGAACGCCTTGAGGAATCCCCGCGCAAACAGGCATGAGCCCCCGCCGAGTTCCAAAACTCTTACATCAGCCTTGTCCGAACCGCGTTTGCGTTCCTCCAAGCTTCGGAAGAACAGGCTGGCCGCACGCGCCGAGAGAACCCCATCGCTGTTCACCAGGTAGGGAACCTCGCCGTCGAGAAACCCCCGATTCCCATTCTTGATGTAGAACAACTGTCCGAGTTCCCAGTCGAGGCTCTGGCAAAGCGGCCGGTACGGCTGGAGCACCACAGGGCGCCCGATCTCCGCGCGTAGAATCTCCTCTGCGGAACGTGTTGCGGAGAGATCGCTTAATAGCGGGGGCCTCAACTCATCTTTGTCCGACAATACGAACCCCCTATTCTGGCGAGGCTGTTATGAAAGCGGGGAAGGAACGCGAGGAGTGGCGGCGTGACGCTTTTCATACTCTTCATCGTAGGCCAGTTTTGCGGAACAGAACCAATTCGGGGGTTGGGGATCGGGCGAGGCGATTTTGCCGGGCATTGCCAATCCGGACGGGTGATGGCCGCGGCAGGGCGGTCTTGCGAAACAGAACGAATTTTCATCTGGGGTTCTGCAATTCCCGATATGCCCACTTTCGAGGACTTGCTGCTTTCCTTAGGGCACGTGGCCTTTAAGTGATTCGAATCGCCAGAGCTGTGTGTCCTGCTTTGATGGTGAAGTTCGTCTCCATGAGAGCAAGATAGTCTGTCAAGGTCGAGAACTATATCCTTCAGGCCGGACATCGAATTATGCTTTCGCCGATTACCTTGGCGGATGCCATCGACGTGAAGCAACATGCCCTCTTGAGGCCGGCGCTCCCGGCGCGAGCGACGCTTCGGTGGACGGCGCTTCCGCGGAGAGCGGATGCCAGCCTTGCGCAGAATGCGCCGGAGGCTGGGATGGCGGAGAGCGGGACCTTCGATCCGGGTCAGCTCCTTATGCAGACCACTATCGTTGAAGCCGGCACACTTGCGGTTGGCTAACTCGATAACCCGAGTCCGGATCTCTTCGGAGATCGCGTTGCTGGGTTGCCGGTCACGGTTGCGGTGATGCACACATCCGGCATCATCCGGGGGTGCAGGCTTTCTTTAGCCGTTTCACCTGGAGTTCGCTTAAGTAAAGCAGTTCGACTGCCTGGTCCACAGCCACTCGGCCCTGACCTGCATTTTCGATTACGATTATTCGTTTCAACTCTCTCTGGCAAATGTCACCCTCTCCTAATCGGCGGGTGAGACGATCGCTGACCAACATCAAACAAACATACAAGCTCTTGACACGGGCCGGTCAATTGGGGATACTGCTGCTTCTAACTTGGAGGAATAGGGGATGCTGGGAACTGCTGATGCTGCTAAGTTCGTTACACTCATCAATCGCGTCGTTCAACTCCCTAATGGAGAATGGGCGACTGGTGCGGATATATTTTTGTTCAACTTTGCAATTGGCGGCGCAGCGCTGCGACCGCAACACGTGAAATGGATGGACGACTGGTTCGGCGCGCTCGAGATGGAGCTTGTCTTTCAGGGACTTAGATTCTCGTGGAGAGCACTGATTGTCGGAGAGGCCAGCCGGAGCGGCAGCCAAACTAATTTTGATAATGTCGATTTGAGCCGTCGGCGAGCCCTGTCGGTTCAGAGTTACTTACAATCCCCGCTGATTATCAACCGTCCACCCGATCCTCGAATCGAGCCGGGCGGAGCACACGGCACGCACAAGACCAAGATCCGCGATGTCGAGATCACCATAGATTCCGAAGGTAGTCGCCTGGCATTGTCAAACAAAATGGAAGATAGCCATGATCGTCAAGTGGTGCTTCGCTTACAGGAAAGGAGCGGGCCGCCTCTTCCTCCGATAGGGTTGACCGGGGCCAAGCCTCAAAA
>JANXXV010000429.1 GCA_025350445.1 Bryobacteraceae bacterium
GAGATTGTTGGAAGTGCGCGGCATATTCAAGCCCGCTGTCAGCTTCCTCGCCCCGGTATTATAAGGATCGTGCGAGGCACTGTATTGAACGGCATATTCGGCATACGGCGACTGCACCGCCACGCAGATGTCGTTGAGCTGGAGGTCGGACCACAACTCCCCTTTTACATTGCATCGGTATTCGCCCGGGTTGAATCCCCACCCGAGGGGAACTACCGATACGTAGGGCGCATTGACATAGACCTCGCCCGGCAATGAGGACGCCCAGCATTCGCCATTCACATGCACCAGGCAGTAAGTATAGTTGTAGGCCGTATTGTCCGGTAGTGTGAAGCCAGCCGCGCTGACATCATATGCGGTCCGCTTTCCGATTGTGATGTATAGCTTATTTCGTTTTTCATCGAACGCTTGAAACTCTCCAAAGTTAGTCACTTTGTAGACGTATGTCCCAATTTTGGTTACAGTCTGTTGCCATTGCGGAATGGCCTGGTACGGACGCGCATCGAGGAACGAAGAGTTTATCGCCTGATTATCAATTGGCGAAGGATGCTTTTCCAGGTATTCGCCATTTCCGTTCCCCGTGTGTCCGTCAAACTCCGGATTGCCCTGGACGCATCCATACGCCGAAGTAGGAGCGGTGACGTGGTTCGGCCATGGATAATTACGATAGGAATAAGGTGCGGATGCCCCGGCCGTGTTAGAACATGTGAACGGGGGAGTCAGCGAGGTGAACAATGCAGCGCCTACGCTGTCGGCAACGGAAAGACCATTTCGGGTGAAGTAGTGAGACTCTTCGACGAATGGTGGATCGTTAAAGATGCCGTTGATCCCTTGCGAATAGGGATCGGTGCCGGTCTGCCCATGAGGAGCGCTCGTGTAGTCCCACCACAGTGGGACCACCGAACAGAACTCGTTTACATTCCAGCCGGACCCGTGAGCGATGGGCGCAGTGCGCTGGAAGACCAACGTAGTCCCGCTGTAGCCCATAAGCGTCATGCGCTCGTTGTCGTAATTGCCGATACCACCGGGCCCGCCACTTGCAGTATTGATGCCAAACTGATCGCCGACGCGGATGCCTTCGTTGAACCGCGTATCGTTCGCTGGAACGAAGTTGGACGGTGTAGTAGGAATTGTATTGGTTACCGTCACCGTGGTGCATTGATTGCCTGTTACGTTAAGCGGGTTGGATGCGCCAATTGCAGCAAGCTGATTAGCGCAATCCGATGTCGTAGCCGACAAGGCGCCGCTTGTTGGGAATAGCCTGTATGGTCCCTTCCAGTCAGCCTGAACACCGCCGTCTGAACCGCCCAGCTCATATGGCACGAAGCTGTAGAAATCCGCTCCGGGCCAGGGTAGGGGCGTATGTATCCCGCAGAATCGGGCATTTGAGTTTTTCCACGAATTCATCAACGCTTTGACTTGGTTATTGACTGCGTCATAAATGCCCAGCCATCCCATGGAGTTTTGAATGCCGCCTGCCCGGCCAAAAAGCGACAGCAGCCCCGGCTTGGGTGCGCCATTGATGCCAAAAAACTGTTCCGTCGACGTGGGGTCGAATGCCGTGAATTTGTCGGTCAAGGTGCTTGGAGACGGCGTTTGACTGATCCAGGCCCAGATGTCGGAATTCGGTCCGGCGCCGCTTGTATCCGTGCCAATAGAACGGAACATGCCGAACTGTTGGTTGCCCTTATACCTGCCGCGAAACAGCTCCTGCTTGCCGTTGATCGTGTATACGTTGTACACAACGGGAATTACATCGGCTTCGTCCAGGACGCCAATCCCCGGAACGCCGGAAGAGCCGCGAATATAGGTGTAGCCGATCCCAAGATAGCGGATGTCAGCCGGTGTAGTATCTGGATTTATCCAATAGAGTACGGCACTGCTGGAGCCGTCGGTGACCGAGCAAAGAAAGCCGGTTGTTGCATTCACTCTCCACGCAATTCCGCTGCCGAGGTCACTGGCGATGTAGTTTACATCCGACGGATATGTTCCGCTTGCAGTCCCGTCCGAACCATTCAGGGTAATGGTTCTCGCTCCGGTTCCGGTAACAGTCCAAGTTCCGTTCGCCGCAATGTTGCCGGGAACATCGAGCACTTTGATAACGTCTCCCGTAACAAAGTCCATGTCGCTTGTGAAGGTCAATTGAATCGGAGCTGTATTCGTGGCCGCATTTAATGTGCTGCCCGCGGGTCCGCCGATCCGCCAGCCTTCAGGAAAGCGCTTATTTGTGCATTGCTTGCCGCCGCCACTGCCGCCGTTCGTCTGAAAGGTTGCGTAGAGGTTGTAGTTGAACCTGACCGAATCGATGGCGAGCGTTCCGGCCACGGAGCCACGCCGGATCATGAAGCCGAAGTTGGCCGCGGTCCATGCCTTACTCACTTTGTTGGGCGGCGCCGAAGAAAGGGTTAATTGCGAACCGGATTGAACCGACGCGACAGTGTAATCGATGCCATCGTAAATGATGTGGGTACCGGGCGTCCAGCGATAGTCAAACGAACCCCGCCCCGAACCGTATGCGCGGAGATAGAGGGTGGATCCGGTGTTGTCGGCCAAGCCCGTCCTGGCCGACGTATCGAATTGAGACGGTACCGCTTGATTCGGGTTCAGCCAGTTGCTCAACATTGCCGGCGTAGCTCCGCCCGATGGATCTCCGGCGGTTACCTCAGCGCCGAGGGTGCCAACGGGTAGCCCGTTTACAGAAATCCACGGACCGTAGCATGTTGCACCATCGATCGACAGGCAAGCCTCGGGCCTCATTGAGCTATTGCTTACGAACCCGTGAACATGCAGCGTAAGCCCGACAAGATTGGTCGTCGAAAGAACTTGCTGAACTGTAGTATAAAAACGAATAGAGTCGTTGGTGGTGACTGAAGCCAGGGATGAATCGTCGGCCAGGATGTTGGATTTGTTCGTCCAATTTCCGCTATCGTCATAGACACTGCTAAACCCAACCACACCCGGATCGTCAGCGCCGGCATGGCGTTCATTCATGGCGCGGAATGGCTGGCTGAAAACTCCCGTAATGGGATCGATCACGCCTCCGGTACCGCTCCAAGGGATGAAGGGCCACGCGGTATCGCCGATGTGCGCGGGATCGATTGGAGCGGTAACCGCCGCGAAGGTGTCGCCGGTGGCGATATTCGCAGTCTGAAAAGTACCCGTTGCAACGTCAGCTCCACAAGTCAGCCGATAGTAGTGCACGGTGTTCGCTTGCAGCGCACGGGACGTCTTCACCCCGTTCGCGGCGTAGGGAGCGTAATTGATTCCAGTCCCCGCGGCGCCAACAATGAACGTCCGTTCCTTGCCTTGCACGCCATTGCGGAAATCGGAATTGGATCCGGAAAACAGTGCCGTATTGACGTCGTTCACCAGAGGCACGTAGGCCGGCGATTCGGATACTTCCATCGTGCAGGCGGCAGGCGCTGGAGCCACGTACCGCAAGATTACCTCACGGGGCGTGGCGCCGGTCGCCTGAATGTTTGTAATGGCGGCAAGACACGGCAACGCCGCCGGCAATAGTAGTAATAGTTTTCTCATGTTCTTGGGCTCCTAGTAACTCGGGTACCATTTGGCTGCTGTCGCATCCCACACAAACTGCATCGCGCGGTTCACCACGGCCGTCGAGCCCAGTGCGATGTTTCCGCTGTTGTTCGTCGCAAAGGAACCATCCGCAATCAGGATCAGAACTTCTCCGTCGATCATGCCCGTCGCCGTGATGCTGGAGATGGTAGACGTTCCGCTAACGTGATGTACGCGGCTGACCGGCGAAATGGTGGATCCCGATACCAGCGCTGTGCCTGTTCCCGGCGCCAGCGTGAAGACCGGCATCACGGCGGTATTCACGGAAATGGTCTGCGTGTGGCCGCTTGTGACGGAGATCAATCCCGAGCCGGTCAGCGTCCGGTTGCGGCTGATGATGCCGCGTAGATCCGTGCTGCCGTTTACGTCAAACGTGCCGCTGGTGGCCGTCCAGGTAGCAACTTGCAGATCGTCGGAGTTGAAGGCCGCTCCCGCCACCGGTGTAGTGCAACTGCCCATACCGGCGCAAGTGACAGACATTCCCGTCGTGAAGTACAGTTTGCCCGTGGGCGGCACTACCGAAGTATCGATGCTTAACCGCACGGTACCGGTTCCCGCCGTGAGGCCGACGGTGCCCGCGGGTATGAAGTAACTGACGCCGCTGAGCATCACCACGCCCGCCGCGATGGATAGTTGCGTGCCGCTGGCGCGGGTGACCTTCAGGTCGGTCAACTGTGTGAAGGATGTAGCTCCGCCGCTTCCGCCCGAAGCTGTGCAGGGCTTCCATGAGGCCCCGCTTGCGTCCCAGCAAATGACCTGTGTATCGGCTGGCGCGGTGGACGCAAGGTTACGTCCTTGGAGCTGCGTCGCGTTGGCGCCGCCTCCACCCGATTGATTCTGCGGTTCCCACTGATTGTTCGTCGTATTCCAGGTCAACACCTGGGAATTGGAAGGCGCCGTGATGGATACCGCGCGCCCTCGGATGGCATTCACCGCCACGCTATCGGGAGCGCCGCTAATGTCTCCGTTCAGTGCCCGCCAGTCGGCCGTAGTGCCGCCGTTGGACAGAATCTTATTCGCGTTCCCGGCCACCGAAGGCAGCGAGGATGAGCTTTGCACAGTCCATATATTGGTGGCGGTGCATCCATACAGGTTTGCCCCTGCCGCCGCATCTGTCTTGAAAAAGGTTTCCCCAATTGAACAGGTCGCCGGAAACGCCGTCCCGGTCTTCGACGGTTTGGTTGACGTAGCTGCACTAAAGTCAACACTCTTGCCTTGGGTTCGCAGGTCGATCTTCGTCTGCGCCGCGGCGATGGAGACCGCCGCGAAAATTAGAACTAAACTTTTCTGTCTCATCATAACCTCTAAGTTGTTAGGGTCTAAACTGCATTTCTGAGTTGAAGTTAGTTTGGAGGCTCGCAGCGCCGAGCGAAAGTTTTTGCTAAGTGATTCAATACACGGCAAATCGAGGTTTCATTTTTTTGGGACCGTAAAAAATGATCCGTCCACTTCCGGAGGCCCACAGCGCGTTACCATAGCGTAAGGCGCCCTTCAGCCACTGGTGAACTTATGAGCCTTGCGAGAGCTTCTGCCGCAGTTCTCCTCTCCGCCGCATTTCTTACGCCCGCACCAACCAAATCCCAGGCCGCCGAAGACAAATTCATTGCCTGGGTGCAAAAGCGTGTGCAGGATGCCCAACCAACCAGAGCCGAGCGCAAGTTCGATCAGGTCGGCTGGGCAAAGGACATCCTGGATGCCGAGCGTCTCGCTAAAATCCATAATCGCCCGGTCTTCCTATTCACGCACGATGGCCGCGTCAACTGGGGCCGCTGTTGAGGCGGGGCCTTCGGCCTGAGAGAGGGTCCTCTCTCGAACGATCAAGTAATTGCTTTGCTCAACCGCTACTTCGTCCCGGTCTACAGCTCCAACGAGGATGTTGCCGCGGGCGGGTCCGCCTCTCCGCGCGAAAAGGCCGAACGCCAGCGGATCTATCGAACGTATCTCGATCGGAAACTGGGCGCCGGAGATGTCCATATTTATATACTCACTCCGGATGGCGAACCTCTCGGCGGAATGGGCGTAGGCGAGGCTACAGTCAACGATACGAATCTTCTCGAGATGTTGAACCGGACGGTGAAGAAATTAGGCAATCTGCCCGGCGAACCGGTGGTGAAACCCGGACCTCAGTCCGTTCCGCCTGATGCTCCCGCCGATTCGTTGGTGCTTCACCTCAGCGCCCGCGGCGTCACTCGCGGCACAAACTACCGCATGTTCCCGGCGGAGAATTGGATCGTACTTGGCAAGCAGGAGTGGGCGGGTCTTTTGCCCCCGGTCGAAGCGGGAATTAATGGCTCCTGGATAATTGAAAAGGATCTCGCCGCCAAGCTGCTTATCAAATTCTATCCGCAGACGGTGGAGATCACCGCCGGGGTGGAACGCGGCCGCATCGATCGGCAATTGTTAGCACTCACGGTGACTTCCATACGGGACGGAATCGTGCGCGCCCGCATTGACGGCACTCTCCGCATGAAGCACGGCAGCGTGGCCCGGAATGAAGATGTGTTCGTCGACGCCGTATTGACGGGTTTTTTGGAATACGATCCAATCACCCGCACCGTCCAACGATTGCGTTTGATCACAAAGAAGGCCACTTATGGGAACGAGGAGTTCCTGGCCGCTCTGCGCTCGGTTTCTCCCGCGCGATAGACCGTCCCCGCCACAACCGGCTGGCCCAATGGATTAGCGGCTTATGCCGTTTGCGGTACTCTTCAACCTAAAAACGGCAGTTGACTGGCGGCAATTCGGTCAACGTCTTGCGTATCAAGCCGATGCGGGAAAAACAGTTGTCACCAGATTGGTGAGGTGCGTAGCAGTTGCTTTTCGTTACCGCTCGCTGACGCGCGCGGCTCGGTAACGTACTGATTTTACTCAACCGTGACCGTCAGGGAGCGGTAACGAAAAGCTGGGAGTACGGCAAAATCACAAGGTGAACTGCCGTTTTTAGGATAA
>JANXXV010000439.1 GCA_025350445.1 Bryobacteraceae bacterium
GAGGCAACGGTTGCCTTGCGTTCCGGCGCGAGAAGTTTGTGCCGCGCGGCGGCCCCAGCGGCGGCGACGGCGGACGCGGTGGCGATATCTACATGACCGCCACCGGCCATCAAAACACGCTGCTCCATTTCCGATTCAACCCCGAGCACACTGCCCAGCGCGGCCGCCACGGCGAAGGCAGCGACAAGACCGGCCATAACGGACATTCCGTCGAACTCGCGACGCCGGTTGGCACCGTGGTCTATGACGCAGAAACCGGCGAGCTGCTGCACGATTTCACCACGCCCGGCGATCGCTTCATCGTCGCCAAGGGCGGACGCGGCGGACGGGGCAACGCGCGCTTCGCTACCTCCACGCACCAGACCCCTACCGAGCACGAAGACGGCAAGCCCGGAGAGGAACACCGCCTGCGCCTTGAACTCAAATTACTCGCGGACGTGGGGCTGGTGGGCTTCCCCAACGCCGGCAAGTCGACTCTGATTTCGCGAATCTCCGCCGCGAAGCCCAAGATTGCCGACTACCCTTTCACTACGCTGGTGCCGAACCTGGGGGTTGTCTCGACCGACGACCAGCGCACGTTCGTAGTGGCCGACATCCCAGGCTTGATCGAAGGCGCGCACGAAGGCCACGGGCTGGGCATCCAGTTTCTGCGCCACGTCGAGCGCACGCGGCTGCTCGCGCATCTGGTGGATGTCTCGGAAACCGGGCGCGATCCGGTCCACGATTTCGAAGTGATTCTGGCGGAGCTCGCCAGTTTCTCCGACGACCTGGCCAAGAAACCCATGATTGTGGTGGCCACCAAACTCGACGCCGCACAAGATCCCAAGCGGATTGCGGCGCTCCAAAGGCTTGCGCGCAAACGCGGCCTGCCGTTTTTCAAGATCTCGAGCGTCACCGGCGTGGGCATCGCGGAATTGAAGCGGGCAATGGCCGAGCGCGTGCTCGCGCCGAGCGATGCTCCGGCCTCGGAGAAAGTCTCCCAGTAGCCGTACTCCTAGTACTGCTTTTTCTATTACGCGAGGGCTTTAATTTCGCGGCGTGATATAAAATGAGACTCATGCGAAAACTATTTCTTTGCGCACTCATCGCTTCCTCTCTGCTTACCGCCGCTGAGACTCGATTGACGAATGACTTTGGCGGCGGCTATACCAGTCTCTATACTTTGGCCACAGGCGTCCCTTATACCGATGCCGTTATTTCCGAATGCTCCATCGCACGAGGACGGCAAAATGAACCTTCCGTAGCGATGAACCCGCGCAATCCGCTGGTGCTGGTAGGGAGCTCCAATGATTACTGCGGCACATACGCAGGGTCCGTCGGCGGCGTCTTTGTGCCGGCAGGACCAATTTGGCTGGGCTATTATCGTTCGGAAGACGGCGGAACATCGTTCGTCAGTTCTCTAGTTCCCGGTTACCCGGGCGATACCTCGCCCTATGCGGGACTTGACGCGATTCGGACCGCTTCTTCGGGGGACCCGGTGATTACATGGGATAACCACGGGCGCCTCTTTATGGGTTCAGAGAGTAGTGGAGATCCCTCCGGCAGCAAGAAAGGCTTCGGGGATGAATGGGTGGCGCGCTTCGATAATCCTAAGGGGGAAGCGGGGCTTTCGATCAATGACGGCAAGCGTTTTCTGGGCAGCGTGATCGTGGCGCGCGGATCGTCTGCGCCCGGCACCGGGGGGAAATTTAACGACAAGACATCCATCCAGGCCGATCGAACGGGCGACTCGTGTGATGGGAACGTCTACTTCGCGTGGTCGCGATTCACGGCAGGGGCTTCGAATATTTATTTCTCGCGCTCGATCGATCACGGGGCCACTTGGTCGACACCTGGCCTTCTGACGTCCAATGTCAAGAACGTTCAGGATCCGGAAATTACCGTGACCAGTAACGGGCACGTCTATGTGAGCTTCGATCAAGGTTCGACGAACTCCGGTCAACTGGCCGGCGTTGGACTTGCGAAGTCGGTCTCCTCACCTAAGGGTCTTTGATAGTAATCCGCAGCGAAACGGCACAGCGCTATCCATTCTTCACTCAAGCCTGGCAATTGGCTGCGCAATTCCGATGCATCTTTGAGTTTGGCCTCAGGCACGTCGGTGTGATCACTGATCGCGACGATCAAACCCATTAATTGCTGACTGCCAAACGGCAATAGCAGCAATTGCCCAATTTGCGGCACAGGCGGGACCACTAGTTCGCCCTCTGCGTTGCTAACTGCGCTAGTCGGCCAGCGGTAGTCAAAAAAACGATCTAG
>JANXXV010000586.1 GCA_025350445.1 Bryobacteraceae bacterium
CTCAAACAGCGCAGCATCCTCTGCCCCGCTCACCGTGGAAGGCGGCCGACCTCTCCAGGCCTGCAAAGCTTGTTTCAAGGGCTCATCGCCCGCCAGATCGCGCAGCATCCACCACACTGCGGATGCTTTGCGGCGATAGTACAGCTCGCTCGTTGCAGAAGGAAGTGGTTGTCCAGCCGCACCAGTTGCACCGGTAGCTCCGCCGGTGGTTGTGGAAGCAACTCCGCCGCCTGCCTCGTCGCCAGCAGCGGCAGTTCCGGATCCAACGCTGCGGGTGCCATTTGCAAACGCGCCGCCAGCGCCTTCGCGGGGCAGCCTTCCCGGTTGGGCCATCGGCATTGGGTTCGCAGTGGCGCTGGCCGGAGCTTTGTATGTGCTCTTTACCTTTGTATTGCCGAGGAAATCGGAGACGGCTTCGAATTCCGGGGCAGGCGCAACGGCTGATTCCACCGCACCTATGCCGGGCGCCGCGGCGAAAAAGCCGCATCCGCTGGCCAAGTTCCTGGAGGTTGTTGGAATCCGCTGGGTAGAGGACGCTAAGCAGAAAGCTAAGATGCAGTTCATTGTGGTGAATCATTCAGCGGCCGACCTTCCCGAGCTGAAAATGTTGATCTCCGTGAGGGCGGGCGGAAAAGTTCTGTTTGACGTTCCGTTCACGGTTTCCTCCATCGGTCCGTATGAATCAAAGGAATTCAGCACCCCCATTCAGACGGCGCTCAAGGGGTATGAATTGCCCGACTGGCAGTTTGTGAAAGCCGACTTTGAGATCACCCCGCAGCCGTAATAGCAACGATGAAAGAAAACTACGGTTACGTAATACCGGCAAGCGGACCGGATCTTCAAACAGTACAGCGGACTAACCGGCCGGCGGCGTCCCGCTTGGCTTTGCGGTTCGATCAAGTATCGAAATCCGCATCGAAAGCGCTGACCGGCATGCAGCATAAGGACGGCTACTGGTCAGGCAAACTGACGGCCGACGCTACGCTTGAATCCGACTACGTGCTATTGGAATTGTGGCTGCATCCCGCGGGAGAGGGGCCGTGGAATCCACCCTCGCGCGGACGGATCGATAAAGCAGTGGCGAGTATCCGCGCTCGTCAACTGGCGGATGGCGGCTGGAATATCTACGAAGGCGGCCCTTCTGAAATCAACGCGACGGCGCGCGCTTACGTGGCGATGAAGGTTGCGGGAGTTCCCGCTTCCGACTTCACTATGTCCCGCGCCCGCCAGCGCGTGCTGGCCCTGGGCGGACTGCAGAGTTGTAATAGCTACACGAAGATCAATCTGAGCTTGTTTGGCCTGTACCCGAAGCAGTACGTTCCGAGCATTCCGCCGGAGTTGGTGCTGATTCCCGGGAACCTGCTGTATGAAATGTCTTCATGGACCCGCGCGATTATTGTGCCACTCTCCATAGTGCAGGCGTTGGGAGGCGTCCGTTCCGTGCCGGGGGGATTCGACGTGGAAGAGCTATTCGCACCTGGTAAGCGAATCGCACTACCGAAGCGGGAAGGGTTGTCGATCTTTTTCAACCAGGCGGACCGGCTGGTGAAAGTGTGGGAGCGGCGCGGCATCAAAGACATTCGCAAGAGCGCGATCCGCGATGCCGAGCATTGGATGCTGGACCGCATGCGCCTGTCCGACGGGTTAGGCGCGATCTATCCGGGCATCATGTATAGCATCATGGCGATGGATGCGCTGGGCTACGAGAAAGATCATCCCGATTTTCTGGAAGCGGTGCATCAATTTCATAAGCTGATTCTGGAGACTGAGGATCAACTGCGGTTCCAGCCGTGCGTATCCCCGGTTTGGGACACCGCCATCGCGATGTTCGCGCTTGGGGAAATGGCACAGGCCGAACCAGCGGCGATGACGCGCGCGGCGGATTGGCTGCTGACAAAGGAAGTGCGGCGTAAAGGCGATTGGTCAGTGAAGCGGCCGGACCTGAGTCCCGGTGGATGGGCCTTCGAATTCGCCAACGAGTACTACCCGGACATTGATGATACAGCGATGGTGCTGCTGGCATTCCTGCACGCCAAAGCGTCCGATCCGGAGAAGCAGGCGCGCGCCGAGCGGCGGGCCATCAACTGGCTGCTAGGCATGCAATCGACCGACGGCGGCTGGGCGGCGTTCGACGTAGACAACAACTGGCAAATGCTGAATAAGGTGCCGTTTGCCGACCACAATGCCATGCTGGATCCAACCTGCCCTGACATTACCGGGCGTGTACTGGAAGCACTATGCAGCCGCGGATTCACCTGCAAGGACCCTGCTATCGAGAGGGCGGTGCAATACCTGCTCACCACGCAGAAACCGGATGGAAGCTGGTATGGGCGGTGGGGCGTGAACTATGTTTACGGAACGTTTCTGGCGTTGCGCGGTTTGCGGGCGAGCCGGCATTCCGGGGTGGACGCGATTGCTGAAAAAGCGGCGTTGTGGCTGCGATCTATCCAAAACACGGATGGCGGTTGGGGCGAGAGTTGCGCCAGTTACGAAATGCATCGATACATGCCGGGCCCGAGTACGGCATCGCAAACGGCATGGGCTTTGCTGGGATTGGCGGCGGCGGGCGACACGCATTCCAGTTCGCTGGCGCGCGGGGTGCGATACCTGTTGGACACGCAAGCAGCCGATGGAACCTGGGATGAGAAGTTCACCACAGGTACAGGGTTCCCGAATGTTTTCTATTTGACCTACCACCTTTACCGGCAGTACTTCCCGCTAATGGCGCTGGCGGTTCTGGCGCCGCATTGGCGAAGCAGCCGGCCAAGTGCCGTTAACTCCGAAGCTGTTTAAAAGCATCCAGCGCGAATTCCAGATCCTGCCTGCTATGCGCGGCGGTAACACAAAGGCGGAGGCGAGCTGAGCCCTGTGGTACGGCAGGGAACATTACCGGAGTAACCAGAACACCCAGGTCGCGCAATCCCCGGGCGAGCATCGCGGTTGAAGTTTCATCGCGCAGGACCACGGGGACAATCGGCGTTTCCGACAAGCCCGTGTCATAGCCCAAATTGCGGAGTCCGTCCCGCAGGAAGTTCGCATTCGAGTTCAGCCGCGCTACCCGCTCCGGTTCCTCTTTCAGGATGGCAAGAGATGCGCGCACAGCGGCAACTGCCGATGGGCACAGCGCAGCGGAAAAAATAAACGGCGCCGCGGCGTGCTGCAGGAAAATTGCCAGTTCCTGCGAGACCGCGGCGAAGCCTCCATTAGAGGGGATCGCTTTCGCCAGTGAGCCGGTCCAGATATCGACGTCCGTCGCGGCGACGCCAAAATGCTCGTCGGTGCCGCGTCCGTTTCGTCCTAGAACGCCCGAGGCATGGGATTCATCAATCATCAAGTAGCAATCGAACTCTTTTTTCAGCGCAATTAATTCCGGCAGGCAGCCGATGTCGCCGTCCATGGAAAACACACCATCGGAAATGATCAGGGTGCGCTGGGCGGGTGGTCCGGATTGCAGTTCGTGACGAAGCGATTCTGCATTATTGTGCTGAAAACGCTGCACCTGGACACCGGAGAGCCGGCAGGCGTCAACCAGACTGCGGTGCGAGAACGAATCCAGAATCACCCTGTCTTGCGGGGCCAGCAGGGCTGAGACGACGGCGAGATTCGCCAGGTATCCCGATCCAAAGGTGATAGCGGCGTCGGTTCCCTTGAATTCCGCCAGATCCTTTTCCATCTGGAGGTGCAAGTCGATGGTGCCGGTGAGCAAACGGACTCCGCCCGTTCCGGTGCCGTACTTACGGATGGCTGCGATGGCGGCTTCGTCCACGCGAGGGTCGCCGATGAGGGCCAGGTAGTCATAAGACGAGAGCATCAGCATTTGATGTCCCTCGGTTTGGACCCACGGGCCGGACTTGCCTTGCAATGGTGCCTGGTACGGATAGACGCCGGCGGCACAAGCTGTGGCGGTCATCTCAAACAAGCGGCGGCCGCGGGCGTCAATCAGATTATGTTTCTGGAAATTCCACTTCTTTCCCGGCTGGAAGAAGCCGTTGAAAAGATCGCCTGAAGACGATGCGAGTACCCGGGTCGCGTTGATGCAATTTTGTTTATCAGTCATTGAAATGTAAAGCAGCCGGGACCATGTTACAGAACCCTGACTAGCCGTTGATTCTACCACTGAAAGGGAAGCGGAATGAAGCCCGCTCTTTGCATCTAAACAACCACCGCCTAAAGGCGGTGGGGTTGGCTGGCGACTGAAAGTCGCAGGGCGCGGCTAAAGCCGCCTGAAGCCTGTCCCGGCTGAGAGCCGGCTTAAGGCTCCGCGGGCGCGGTGATCTTGAACCCCTGATTATCTTGATCCCACTTCTGGTTTTCGATGTACTCGCGGATTGTCGCTTCGTCCACCGCGCCCACGCTCGCGCAAAAGTATCCTCGTGCCCACAGGTGTTGCCCCCAGTAGCGCTTTCTCAATTCCGGAAATTCATCTTGCAGCCTTCTCGACGATCTCCCCTTGATGTACTGCACCAGCTTCTCTGGGGCCAGATCCGCTGGCGCTGACAACAGCATGTGAACATGATCCGGTGACACGGCACCTCGCACGATAACCACATCGCGTGCTTCGCAGATCTGGCGTATCAGATCTCGCGCTCGCTCCGCTACGCGCCCCTTCTATATTTTGTACCGATACTTCGTAACCCACGCTTCGTGATACTTGATGTCAAAAACCGCGTGCGCACTCCGCCGGTAATCTGCCATCCTCCTATTCTGCAGCACTGTGGCTGAAAGCGGCCCGCCTAAAAGGCGGGGGGATTAGACCCGGCACATTGAACTAAACAACTACCGCCTAAAGGCGGTGGGGTTGGGTTGCGACTGAAAGTCGCAAGGCTCGGCTAAAGCCGCGTGAAGATTATCCCGGCTGAGATCCACTTTAAGCTCCGCGGGCGCACTCCGCCGGTACTCCAACATCCCTTTATTCGCCAGCACCGTGGGTGAAAGCGGCCCGCCTGAAAGGCAGGGGGGTAGGCCCGGCAAATGGAACTAAACTATAGGCTGTAGACCAAACCCAGAGTCAACCGCAAATCGCCCGAACTGCCCGTTTGCGATGAACTCACTCGGACCACGGCTTTTCCGGTTTCTAGCAAAACATGGCTACGTGGATCCCGTACAGTAGATCAAAACGATAAACGCATGGAAAACTGAATGATGCGCGGATCGTTCGCCTGCTGACTCAAATCCTGCAACCCGGTCCCCCCATTAGGATTCACGTCGTTCGGGTGATTGAAGACGTTGAAGAAATCGGCTGTGATTCTCAGCTTCACCGCTTCGGTGATGCTGAAATTCTTGAACACCGATCCATCCACGTTCCAGTTGGCGGGCCCGAGAATAAACGCGCGCGAGTTCCAGTTCACGGTGTCGGTAATTGGCGTCAAGCGCACGGTGCCGTTCGTTAACGTGACTGGCAAGCGATTGTCGAACGCTGCGCCCAGCGGACGGAGCTTGCGGGCGTTCCGGTCCACCGGGATCAGCGCCTGCAGCTTCGTTTGATCGACGTTTGACGCCAGCCGCGGGTCGAAATCGCCCGCGAAATAGAGCCGCTGATTCCGGCCGTTGAGAGTCAAAGTCAGCTGTTGATCTCCGCTCAATATCGGATTGCCGAATAGGTACTCGCTGCCGCTGACGCTTAGCCACGTCCCGCTGCGCAAATTGCCGATCGTCGCAATCTGCCAGCCGCCGATGACGGCGTCCGCGAACCGCGAAACGCTCTTGCCAAACTGCTTGCCGCGTCCGAATGGCAGGTCGTAGATGCCATTCCACGCTATTCGATGCGGAGGAATGGCCGTAGAGTTGTAATAGACCAGCCGCAACCGTTGAGCATAAGTGTTGTTGGCAGTGTTCAGCAGTTGAATGTTCTCGGGAACCACTGGACTTCCCCCGGTGTCGTTCACGCTTCCGTTACCGCTGGACGCTCCCCCGGCATCGCTGGTCGTCAACGAATGGGTGTAGGTGTAAAACGCCTGGAACGCCAGCCCGGACGAATAGCGCCGCTCCACCTGCGCCTGAAATGAGCTGGTATTGGAGTACCCGTTTTTGGCCAGCACCCCGTTTCCGAAACTCCAATTCGGATTGACGCGCGTAAAATCGCGATTGGCCGGTGGCGCATTGCCGGTCCGGATCTCATAGTTATATTGCGCCTCCTGATTGTTCAGCGCGTAGCGTTGCTCTAGATTGGAACCGCGATCACCGATGTAGCTAAGCCGCACAGCCGTGTTTCGAATCAACTCACGCTCAATAGTGAATTGCCATTCGCGCGCTTTCGTGTCCTTCCAGTCGCGGTAATCGTACGGGAATATCGTTTGGGCGCTGGTTGCCGGAATCTGAATCACTCCATTGACATCCACTTGCGCCTGCCCCACGTAGTAGTTAGCCTGGGGCGCGGTACGCACGCCAAACGTAGAGGTGCCGTCCAGACTTCCCAGCGGGTTGGTGTAGCGCAGGTTCAGCGGCGGGTTGATACGGGATGTTTGCAGAATCTGCGAAAGCGGCAGCGTCCAGAAATATTCACCGTACCCGGCGCGGATCGACGTCTTGTCGTTCAGGCGGTACGCGGCGCCCACGCGCGGACCGAAGTCGTTGTTCGGCGATGGAATCAGGGATCCCGGAAGGCCGGCCTTTTCGGCGGTGGTCCACGTTAGCCCCCGCTTGGCCCACGATGCCAGCACGCTCGGTGGAAGCCCGGGGACGCTCTCCAGCGTGGTGTTGTAAGGCGACACCACTTGGAATTGAGTGGCGAATTTCGTTATGTCGACATTATCTAGGCGATTGTATTTTTCCTTGTAAGGCGTCCATTTATCCCATCGCAGCCCAAATTCCAGCGTCAATCGCGGAGAAACCTTCCAGCTATCGTGGTAGTAGAGCCCGAACTCGGTTTGCCGGAAGTAAAAAAAGCCGCGATTGTACTGGTTTGAGAGGTTAGTCGGCAGGCCAAGCGCCATTGAAGCCACTCCGATTCCCGTAAACGGCAATGCCTGATCCGATGACGGATCGTATTGAGCGGTCCAGGCATCGCCGAAGCTATGCGATCCCTGGGCCTGTTGCAGCTCGCGTACATTGCTCAGCTCTCGGCGTACCCTGCCGCCAAAACTCATGGTGTGCTTGCCCTTTACCAGCGTCAAATTATCTTCAGCGTGAAACGCAGTAAGGTTTTGATCCTTTGGGTTATCGGCGTCCCAGTTGTTTCCGGGGAACGATCCGGCCGTGATTGTGGGCCAGCCTGTCACGCCGAACGGATTCGGTAAACCCAGTTTCTGCGACCAGTTCGTGGAATCCGCCAAAGTCCCCTGGTGATTGGGATTCCGGTTCGCGGCAATCAACAATTCATTTAAAAAGTTCGGCGCGAAGACGTGAGTCTCAGTAATCGTACCCGTGAATACGGTGGTGGCGTTCAACCCGGTGCCAAATCCGTCAGTCAGCGTCTCAACCGGAGATCCGTAACGCCCGCCTACCTGAGCGCGGTTAAACAGGCTTCGGGTCAGACGTACAGACACGTTGTCTTTATCGGAAAACCGATGGTCCCCTTTCGCCGTGTAGCTGCCGGTGTCTGTCTTCAGCCCATAAAAAACGTCCAGGTTTGGCCCCTGAAACGGATTTACCGTACTGGTCGGCGCATGAGTGATCGATTGCATTACTTTGAAAAACGGACTCAGCCGGTTTTGCGGGATGATGTCGCCGGGAAACTGCTGACGCACGCCTTGCGCATTCGTCGTCACCGGATCGTAGATGTGGGTCAAGACTCCGTTATTGTCGGCGATGTTGCTAAAGTCGCCCCGAAACATCGCCGGCGTTGGAACGTAGTCTTCGTCAAAGGTCGCCTCTCGTTGGCGCAGGCCTTCATAAGCGAAAAACCAGAACGTCTTGTTGCGGCCGTCGTAGAGCTTCGGAAGCACCACGGGCCCCCCAGCCGAGACTCCAAATTCATTTCGGATCAATTTGGACGGCGTGTTGCCGTCCTGGCGGGTGCGGGATCGCAGCCCGGCCGCGTTGTTGCGGAATGTTTCAAACAGGCTGCCGTGAAGCTGGTTCGTTCCGCTCTTAGTTACCAGCGTCACTGTCGCCGGACGCGGATAACGCGCGCTCGAACTGCTGGTTTCAATACGAAATTCCTGGACCGTGTCGAGCCCCGGCTGCACCCTGACAATGCCACCACTGAACCGGTCGACGAGCGAAATCCCGTCCTGCACGATTTCCATCGAGCCGACCTTCAGGCCGTTCACGCGCGCCGTCCCCCCGCCCTCGACGCCAGCCGTCAAGTTGAAAAGGTTGCTGATCTGGCGGCCGTTCAACGGCAATTGTTGGATACGGAGCCCGTCCTTGACGTCGGCCACCTGCATCCCCTCCGTCGTGATTACTGGCGCTACGTCGCCCACGGAAACTGTATTGGTAACGGCTCCGACCGTGAGTTTGGGATCGACGGCCGCCGTCTGCCCTACCTGCACAGTCAGCGCGCCGGACCACCTCTCAAAACCCTGGTGCTCCACCAGTAACACGTACGGACCGGGCGGGAGCTGGCCGAAATAGTAGCCGCCATCCGTCGCGCTAGTAACTCTGCGAGCGGCGTTCGTGTCCTGGTTAGTGACCGTTACAGATGCGTTCGGAACAACAGCGGACGACGCATCGGTGACCGTGCCCCGTACGATTCCGTTCCCGGTTTGCGCAAAGAGCGGTTCCAATAATGACAGGAAGATCAGCAGTATCGTTCCCAAGGGACAGCACTTTCTTGTCAGTTGCATGTAAGCCAACATAGTGAACTCCCGGCTAGCTTCATTAGAACAGCGGAACTTGGCCAGACTACCGCACATCGGAACAATTGTCAATCCGCCTGGATTATCGTGCTGCAACAACCCCCAACATCTGTGCAACTATCTTTTGGCGGTAGTCAAAAATCTGATCAAGCTGTTTGCGCACGACAAGGCTGTGAGCGGCGTTGCCGAAGAATCCGAAGGGAAGCGAGTAATCCACCTGGTCGGAAATGAGCGTACCCTCCGCCCGTGGCCGGAACGTATGACGGTGCCGCCACAACAAGTAAGGGCTCTTGAGCGCCTCGTCTACGAAATGGAACGGCGGTTCGTACTCAGTGATTCGCGTCTTCCAAAGAAGCGGTATCCCCATCCAGCGGAATTCGTAGTCAATTTCAGCGCCCAAATGCATTTGCAGATTTGGGGTGAGGATGCGGAAATTCAGCCAGGGAGGGGTGATAGCGGCCAGGTTGTAGGGGTTCTCAAAGACGGCAAAGGCTTCTTGCAACGAGACCGGCGAAATCATTTGGCGATTTAATATTTGGATGCGCATTGAGGTAGAGGAAGGCCCAGTTGAGCAGCGTTCTTACGGGCTTCCGGGAGGCAGGGATCGATCTCCAGCGCTCGCTCGAAATCGTGACGGGCTGCATCTATCTGCTGCAGCATCTGAAGGGCTGCGCCGCGATTCGTCATCGCTTGTGCGCTATTGGGTTGCAGTGCCAGGGCGCGGCCGAACTGGGCTAAGGCTCTATCGCGAAAACCAAGCATTGCGAACACTCTCCCTAGTTCGGATGCCAGTACAGGATCGTCGGGCGCAAGACTTTTCGCCTGTTCCAGAATCGGCAGCGCGCGCGCCGGATCGACAGAGCGTGAGAGTTGAACTTTCGGCCGAACTTTGTTCGGAGCGCGCTGGGCGGCCTGCGTCCATAAGCTTTCGCCGGTTCTCCATGTCTGCGTCTGGATCACGCTCAGAATGATGAGGAGCGGCAGCGCGAATTTCAGACGGTCCCAGGCAGCCAAGCCCGCAAATGCGATCATCGGCAGGTACATTCTGCGGTCCGCCGCCAGATCCGCGGCGGGAAGAAACGAGGAACTGGGTAGAAGCAGAATCAGGCCGGCGAGAAACCAGAAGCCGCTCTTCGCGCGGGAGAACCGCCAAAGCGCTGCGGCTGCAATCCCGATCACTATCAGCCAGGCCCACCACACCGGTTGCGCCGAAATATCCGGATCCGCAGTGAAGCCCCAAGGCAGTATCAGCAGCCGGAAGTAACGGAGAATCACGCCGCCCTGGGTGGCCAGATACTGCACCGGCGTGAATCCCGCCTGCACTCCGGCGCCCGATCCGGGTATCCAGGCGGCGGCAATCATTACCCGCAATCCCGCGGCAATCGAAAGCAGCACCATGGCGCCGATGGGTTTGAGTTCTTTTGTGTTGCGTGAGATGGAAAGATGCAGCAGAAACAAGAACACCGGAAACGCGACGCACTCTTCCTTGGCCAGCAGCGCGATGGCGAACCACGGCACCGCGCGCCAATGGCGGCCTGCGGTCCAATCCCGCAATGACAGCAGACAGAAAAATGTGGAGAGCAGAGTTCCCCTGGCAAAGATGTAGGCGACCGCTTCCGTCTGGATGGGATGGACCGCGAACACCGCCGTCGCGACGAACGCCGCGTTCGCGGGCATTAGCCGCTTCAGCACGTCAAACAACACCCACACGCAGGCAAGGTGGAGCGCAAGATTCAACGCGTGGTAGCCAAACGGATTCTGCCCGCCTAACTGATAATTTGCCCAAAATGTGAAGTATGTGAGGGGCCTGGTCTGTAACGGACGCCATATTTCCCACCAGCCGGACGCCGACGTCAGCGATGGATCCGAGAAGATGGCCAAGTCGTCAAATTGGAAGGCCGCCAGAAGGCATCCGCCAAAGGCGATGAACGCCGCCAGCACAAGGATCGATTTTTCGCGCAATGCTATCATCGTATTTCACTCGAAGATGCCGCCTTCCACACCGTTAAACCTGGTGCCCCGGCCCAAGACCGCGGCTGAGCGAAAAGAGCGTGATCGCAAGATCCTGAGCGGCCTGGACGAGATGTATCCAAACGTGACATGCGCGCTTACCCATAGCAGTGCCTGGGAACTTCTGGTCGCCACCATTCTGTCGGCGCAGTGCACCGATAAGCGCGTGAACGAAGTAACGCCTG
>JANXXV010000500.1 GCA_025350445.1 Bryobacteraceae bacterium
CGGACTGAGCTGAGAAGGAACCAGAAAATTCAGTTGATTGGCACTGGCGTAGACCAGGTTCGCCGCAACGTTATCAAAGGTGACCGTCGTCGACTTCCCCGCCAGGTTCGCCCCCTTGATGGTGCCGAACGAGCCTCGAACCAGCGGTCCGGCGGCGAACGTAGCAGCGTTCACCACGCTTGTAATCAAGGGAGGCTGCATCACCGGAGGCGGCGCGGCGTTCACCACGACATGAATCGGCAAGGCGATCAAGCCCGATTGCGGTCCGGCATCGATTGTCAGCGTGGCATCGTAGGCGCCCGGCGCCAGGTTGTTCGGAATTACATCAACCCGAATGCGCGCATCGTTGATTCCGGAAGCGGGCGAAACCCGCAGCCAGTCCGCACCATTCTTATAGGCTACCGCCGCGGTCCAAACCAGAAGATTGCCACCGCTGTTGAAGATGCGCACATAGCGGATCTGGAAGCCTCCGCCTGCGGTAACGGTAAAAGTGAGCGGGTCTGGATCGACGCCCAGTCTCGGCAGGAACAACCCGTTGCAGTCCCCTTGCAACATGCAGTCGGACGCCGGGCTGGTCAAGGCGAAGCGCGGTACCGGGGCAGTGGCGGACGCGGCGGAAACCGTAGAAACGGGTCCCAGGAAAATTTGCTGGCCGATGGCTGCAGTGCGCGCGTCCGTCACCGGGGCCACACCGAAGAAGGTGGGGAATTGAGCGCTCTCCCGCAGGTTCTGGTTCGCGTCCACTACTTCATAGACCGCTTGCGCCGCGCCGTTCGCAACATCGAGTTCGCCCACTGTGTCGAAGCTGTTGGTGCCGGGGGCCGGGCTGATCGCAAGATTTCCGCCGGCCCCATTGGCATCGGCCCCTCGTACGCGGACCAGCAGCAGAGATCCGTTTCCACCGGCCGCGTACTGCCCTCCGGAAGCGGCAACGCCGAAGTCGCCGCCGGCTGTCGGCTTCACGGAATCCGAACCGGCGATCGCGTCGGGCACAAACAACCGGACTCCGGCCGGCACATTCGAGTAGCGCGAAATGACGCGAATTCCGTTGTCCGCCAGCGGGCCCCGGGGCTGCAGAGCGTCGGCGGCGTCCTCGGTGATGCGGGCCGAGGCGAACCGGGTTCCGGCCGCGAGCAGGCTCGAAAACGCCGGCGTATCCGGAAGCGGCGAGCCCTGCTGCGATGGGATCACGCTGTTTAGTATGCCGGCCAGAATCGACCGTTGCGGAAAGCCGGTGATCAAGTCGTTCGAGGTGAGGCCGAGCCCTGCGCCGTTGAACGAGATGTTGGCATGTACCGCCTGGCCGAATAACGTTGACGGCAATTGATTCACTGCGCCTCGCAGATTGGTAATGCGCAAGTTCACTTTTCCCGACGCCGGGACCGTGAAGTTCAGCCCGTTGAAGGCGATCTGATTCGCCGAAATCAGCACCGGCGGCACTCCCCCTGAGACCGGACCACCGCCGGTATCCACTGTTAGCACCGCGTCGGCGTTGCCCTGCGGCGTCAGTTTGTTGGTCACGTTCACATTCAGGAACACATTGAGATTGCCGCTCAGCGGACCCGGTGGCCCGTCAACACAGGTGAGCACAATGTCACCGATCCGCTCCGCCAGGCCTTCCGCATGAAGTATCGGCGTTACCGCTGACGGCGTACACGTAAGAACATTCGCGTTGGCGAAAGAGGATGAAATTAGGATTGATAGAAAAAGACGAAGCTTTGCCATGTTTTCGAGACTCCTGTACATGGACGCCGAAACCAAATCGTTTGGTACATAACATGTCTACCATGACCGAAGACTAGAATCCAACGGCCCATTGATACAATCAAAGAAGTATCGTGCTAGCCATATCCACTATTGTTGAAGAGATTTTGGACCTGAAGCGGGACCGGCGTGCCGTACTGCTCGCCCATCACTATCAAGATACGGAGATTCAGGAGATCGCGGACGCCATCGGCGATAGCCTGGAACTCTCGCGGAAGGCTCGCGAGTTCGATGGCGATGTCATCGCGTTCTGCGGCGTCTGGTTCATGGCGGAAACGGCGAAAGTACTGAATCCAAATCGCATCGTTGTTGTTCCCGACAAAAATGCCGGTTGCAGCCTGGTGGATGCCTGCCCGGTGGACCAGGTCCGCGCGTATAAAAAGCTCCACCCGGATCATGTGGTGGTCAGCTACATCAATACCTCCGTGGATGTGAAGGCCGAGAGCGATATTCTGTGTACGTCCAGCAATGCCGTGGCGGTGGTGAATTCCATTCCCGCCGATCAACCTGTGCTGTTCCTGCCGGATATCAATCTGGGCAACTATGTAAAGAAACAGACCGGCCGCACAAACATGAAGATCTGGCAGGGCGCCTGCATTGTTCATGCCACCTTCCCCGCCCGGCGGCTTGCCAAGGCTCGCCTGGAGCATCCCGAGGCGCTGGTGGTGGCTCATCCCGAGTGCCCGGCGGACGTGCTGGCGATGGCTGATTACATCGGCTCGACTTCAGCCCTGATAAAATACTGCGTGAATTCGAGCGCGGAAGAATTCATCGTGATGACTGAGAGCGGCGTGTCCCATTCGCTGCTGAAATTGGCCCCGGACAAGAATTTTTATTTCGTGGCGAATGAAAACTGCAATTGCAGCGAGTGCCCGTATATGCGGATGAACACGCTCGAAAAGCTCCGCGATTGCCTGCGGGATCTGCAGCCGCGGGTCGAAATTGCACCCGAAATCCTGCACCGCGCTCTGCTTCCCATTGAACGCATGCTGGCGGTGAAGTAATCTCATGCCCTTGATCGACACATTCGGACGCCTTCACGACAATCTCCGCATCAGTGTCACCGACCGCTGCAACATCCGCTGCTTCTATTGCATGCCGGAACAGAACGTCCAGTTCGGCCCCAAGGAAGAGGTGCTCTCCTTTGAAGAGATCGAGCGGGTGGTGCGTGTGGCCGTGGGCCTGGGCGTGCGCAAACTTCGTCTTACCGGCGGGGAACCGCTGGTGCGGAAGAACCTGCCTGATCTGGTAGCGAGTCTGTGCGCCATCCCCGGCGTGGAAGACATTGCGCTCACCACCAATGGCGTGCTGCTGGCGCAACAGGCGGAGGCACTGTACAAGGCCGGACTGCGGCGGCTCAATGTTCACGTCGATACGCTGGATCGGCAGCGGTTCCAGCAAATTACGCGGCGCGACGATCTGCATAAAGTGCTCAACGGAATTGAAGTGGCGCGGAAGACCGGCTTCGGCCCCATCAAGATTAACGCCGTCGCGCTGAAGGGGCTCACCGAGGCTGACGTCGTGCCGCTGGTACGTTATGGGCGAGAGAAGAACATCGAGGTCCGCTTCATCGAATTCATGCCGCTCGACGCGCAGGGGCTTTGGGACAAGAGCAAAGTGCTGTTGGCGGACGAAATGATCGAGATGCTATCGCGCGGGATCTCACCGCTGATCGAGATTCCCGACAACGATCCGCGCGCGCCTGCGACGGACTACCGGTTCGCCGACGGCATCGGAACGGTGGGCTTTGTGGCCTCTGTAAGCCGCCCGTTCTGCATGAACTGCAACCGGCTGCGGCTTACCGCCGACGGAAAGCTGCGCTACTGCCTGTTTGCCATCGACGAGACCGACGTGAAAGGCATTTTGCGCAACGGCGGATCCGACGAAGAAATAGCCCGGACCATCCGCGCCAACGTGAAGGCAAAATGGAGCGGACACGAGATCAACAACACCGTGAAGTTTGTTCCACCGCCCCGGCCGATGTACGCCATCGGCGGATAGCGGCCCCACCCGGCATCGCGAATCACCGGCATTGCTATCATGCAATGGACGGTTTTTGAGTCCAGAATCCCCAAGCCATGTGCGGAATCGCCGGAATCTATAACGCCGATTGCTCTCCGGACGAGACCCGCGCCGCACTCGCGCGCATGGAGCGATCGCTCCTCCACCGCGGGCCCGACGAGGGTGGAACCGTGCTGCTCTGCGATCCCCGCGGAGGTCTGGCCGTCCGCCGCCTCAGCATTGTAGACCTCCAGCATGGCAGCCAGCCCGTGCCCAACGAGGATTCCTCCG
>JANXXV010000503.1 GCA_025350445.1 Bryobacteraceae bacterium
CGCGGGCGGGACGGGATTTTGTTCAGAGGATACTGCCCTGCATCACCACATCGGTACAGTGGCCGGACCCTTTGCAGACTCCGCCCGCCACCACCAATATTGCATTTACGTATCAGGGGCTTCGCCATTTGGAAGTCCCCGATGTAACTCTACACGGATTTCCCGACGAGTTCTCTATGGGAATGAAAGCCCGCCGGGACATTGTCGGGGACACAGGGCCGAACCATTTCCATCGCTGGGATCCAATCTGGGATAACCAGGCCGAGAAGATTCAGCATGTCCACATCATCGTGACAATTGATGGCCAAAACGAAGATGCCGTGGAAACGCGTTACCAAGTGATTCGCGGAATCCTCGCGGACGTCAACCGGGGCATGCTGATCGCAGGCATAATTCAGTTGGAGGGACATCGTGGCGCGGGCCGCGAGGATCTGCCCTATCAACCGGCGTCCGGAATTCGTCCAAAGCCGGAAGAGCAGTACTATCCCGGAGGAAAGGAACACTTCGGTTATAGCGACGGCATAAGCACCAGCTATTTTCAGGGCTGCGGCGAAGATCCGGATCTTGTCATTGGCGGCGGCAAACCGGTGAAGGGCGATCCGAAAACCAGGGAAGGCTGGGCTCCGCTCGAAGCCGGTGAATTCATTTTCGGGCATCGGGATGAGGCATTCGAATATCCCGAAGCGCCGGGGCCGCCGCTGTTTTCGCGCAATGGAACCTTCATGGTGTACAGAAAACTGCACCAGAATGTCGGGTCGTTCAATTCGTACCTGGACGCCGAAGGAGCCAAGTTTCCCGGCGGCAAAGAAGCGCTTGCGGCGAAGTTCGCCGGACGTTGGCGCAACGGTGCACCGCTGGTGACCTTCGACACCGAAGAAAAGGCGCATCGATTCATTTCGCGGCTGGCGGAATTGCAGGGAAAGGCGTGGACCAGTCAGGCAACTGAATCCGAGAAAGTCGAACTCGCGAAATTGCGTCTGCAACTGGTAGCCTACGACTACGACGATGACGGGAACGGCGCAAAGTGTCCTTTCAGCGCACACATTCGCAGGGCTAATCCGCGCAGCGGCCTGCGGTTCGGGAATAAGGAGGCGTTCGCGAACGAACCGGGGGCGCTCAGCAACCGGCGCCGGATCCTTCGGCGCGGCCTTCCGTACGGGCACTCGGATGATCCCACTCGCGACGACGGCGATCATGGCGTAATCATGATGATCATCAACGCCGACCTAAGCCGCCAGTTTGAGTTCGTCCAACAACAATGGTTCAATTTCGGCAATGACTTTCACCTCGCCAACGATCAGGACCCGCTGCTCGGCAATCACGGCATCAATCGGGACAACCGCGGCAACGGCCGCATGGTGATTGAGGGCGACGCAAACGCTAAGCCGCTTGTACCTCCGTACTTCTGTAGCCGCATGCCAACTTTGGTGGAGACGCGCGGCGGAGACTACTTTTTCGTCCCCAGCTTGACATGCCTGCGCATGATCGGCCTCGGCATCATTGATCCAACATAGGATTTCATGGAACTTCAGTTGGCGGCGGAATATCCGCCCGAGAACGAACAAGCGCATATCGACAGCCTGATTCGTGAGTTGCGGGCGAAGATGGAACGGGACTACGCCAAGAGCCGGACTCTGCGCGATGCGCACCCGAAAATGCACGGCTGCGTCCGAGGCGAGTTTACCATCGCGCCGAATCTGCCTCCGGAATTGAGTATCGGCGTGTTCAGCCAAGGCCGCACGTTTCCAGTGTGGGTTCGTTTCTCCAATCAGAACGGCACCGCATCCGCCGATTCGAAACCCGACATTCGCGGAGTGGCGATCAAATTGATGGGTGTGAGCGGCACGAAACTGACCCCGGACGGAGATCGCGAATTGAATCACGATTTCATTTTGATCAGCGATAGCCGGTTTGTGACAAGGGACGTGGCCCAGTTCGATGGCTTGGTGCGCGGGCTGGTCGGCGGAAATCTCAAGATCGCGTGGTTTTTCCTTACCCACCTTCGCGTGTTGCGGAATCTGATGAGTTCCTTGCGGCGTTTCTCAAACCCGCTGAGCATTCGATACTTCAGCGTTGCCCCTTATCAGTTGGGAGAGAGAGCGGCAAAATACTCGTTGAAGCCTCGCAACGCGACGGATGCACCGGTGCCGGCGAATCCCTCGGATGATTATTTGCGCGAAGCGATGGTGCGGCAACTTGGATCGCAGGCCGCAGTGTTTGACTTTGCCGTGCAGTTCCAAACCGATCCGCACAGAATGCCGGTCGAAGATCCGGGTATAACCTGGGACGAGACGCTCTCCCCGTTTCGCAAAGTCGCCACTCTCACAATACCTCCACAGGTTTTCGACACAGCGGAACGGCGTGAATTCGGTGATAACCTGTCGTTCAACCCCTGGCGCGCCTTGCCGGAACACCGCCCTCTCGGTGGAATCAGCCGGGCCCGGCGCCAGGTGTACCAAGCGCTGTCGGCCTTCCGCCACGAGCGAAATCAGGCGGCGCGAGTGGAACCGTCTACCAATGACAAAGAATGGACCACCATTGCGCCCTGAAGGCCTTGCCAAGTCTCCCGCCCCGCAGGCGTCTTGACTTTCCGCCTAGGAGTATCAGAACACGCGGGGCGCGTGATCGTGTGAGCCAGAAACTGGAATCAGTCTTGGGCGCGATCGCCTGACTATGAGATCCTTCAAACCAGGCTAGGCAGGCAAGCTATGACCGACAAATGTTTGGTGCCG
>JANXXV010000504.1 GCA_025350445.1 Bryobacteraceae bacterium
CTGGCAGTGGCAGGGAATTAATACTCTGCAATCCGGCGTGCCCTATACCGTAGGTATCAGCCTTGATCGCGCAAATACAGGAGTCAGCGGGCAACGCCCTGATGTGGTGGGGAAGCCCCTCGAACCGCGAAATTTGGACTGTTGGTATTACACCTCAGCCAACGCAACTTGCCGGGCATTGCTGCCTGGACAAGCGGACGCCTTTGTGTTGCCGGCACAATACACCTATGGAAATACCGGCCGGAACACTCTCCGCGGCGATCAACTGATTCAACTGGACATGTCGATGATCAAGAACTTTCACGTTACAGAAACCAAAATCTTCGATTTTCGCGCGCAGGTGTTCAATCTAACTAATACGTCGAGCTTCAGCAATCCCAGCGGAAACAGTAATCTTGCCACGGGTGGCCAAATTACCTCGACCCGGAACAAGGCTCGGGTGTTCGAGTTTGGGCTCAAATTCTCGTTTTGAGCCTGTCAATTCCAGCACGATGGCCACCGGGCTGGCAATGCTGACATAATGCATTTATTGAATCGGTTCGTTCCGTTTCCGCGGGAAAATGGCTAGGATTAGGATCGGCTAACAAGGAACGGCGCATAAGTACTGGCCATCCGGGAACACCGCTGGACGCGGATTCTTCGACTCGCTGACCGAGAGTGAGGGGCTGTGGACGGGTAGAAACAACGTGGCCTGTCCCTCTATTTCTTGGAAACAGGATGGTAGAGGTAACCAGGGAAACGCAATACAGAAGCCGTAAGAAATAAACGGCTGATGTATGAAGGTTCCGCCTCCCGATGACGATGGTGAAAAAGAGGACTGATGAGAATCACCTTAGCTTTCTGCCTTCTGCTCGCTTCGGCATCCGGACTATCCGCGGAGCTTTCCGCCGATCAGAAGACGCTGGACTTTCAGATTCTTGCCGGTGTTTACGCCAAGAACTATGCCTTGTACGGATGGAAGCGCGATGTGATCCGCTTCGATCTGTTCAACATCGCTCCCTGGCTCGACCGCATTGCCAAATCGAAGGGCGACTTGGCTTTCTACGAGATCTGCGCCGGCTACGTGGCTTCGTTGGACGACGTTCACTCCTCGTTTCTGTTGCCTTCTAACTTCCGCGCCGACCTCGGCTTCCGCGTCGACATATACGATGGAAAGGTGTTGATCGACGAGATCGACCGCGATGTACTCGCGGTAGACGATTTCCCGTTCGACATCGGGGACGAGTTGGTCTCCGTGGACGGCGTATCGCCCGACGACATTATTGCGAATGCATCCCGCTTCCTGGCCTTTGGAAATGCAAGGTCCACCAGGCGTTACTCGGCTTTCTCGGTCACCGTGCGGGACCAAAGCGTGTATCCGCGCGCGGTGGAAGTGGGTGCAAGCGGAGCAATTGTGGTGCGGCGGCAGGACGGGACGCTTGAGAACTACACTGTGCCGTGGGTGAAAACCGGTCGGCCGTTACTGTCGAACGGACCTGTCCCTACGCCCAAGTCCACGGAAATCAAGGCGGCGGCCGCAGTGAAGCATTTTGAGCCAACCACCGACCCGCTGGCGCTTCTCGACCGGCATCGCACGAACCACATCCTGAATCTCAAGGGGTTCGGCGATCCGCAGCCCGTGTTCCGGATGCCGTCGAATTTCGTCAACCGGCGGAATAGCGTCTTCTTCTCGGGCACCTTCAAGTCCGGGACCTTGAATATCGGCTTCATCCGCATTCCGGATTTTGAGCCCGCGGCGGAAGCGGATCTGGACTTAATCTACCCCTTCTTTGAGCGCGAGATCAAGTACTTCCAGGCCAACACCGATGGCTTGGTGATCGACGTGATGCGCAACCCGGGCGGGTTCGGATGCTACGGCGAAAACCTGCTGCGGCGGCTGATTCCCTACCAGTTTCAATCGATTGGAACCGCCGTCCGGCCGACGCTGTCCTGGTTGAATATGTTCAGCGATGAACTCGAATTGGAGAGCGATCCGCAGTACGGCATTCCGCAATGGCGGCTCGATCTTCTCGCTGCGTATTTGAAGGAGATGGAGACAGCCAACGCGGAGAACCGCGGCATGACGGGACCGTTACCGCTTTGTACGTTCCGCTTTGAACGGGACCCGGCGACCGATGCCGATGGCAAGTCCATTGCCTATACCAAGCCAGCCATTCTGCTGACCGATGAGTTCACCACGTCGGCGGGCGACATCTTCGCGGCGCTCTTTCAAGATGCCAGGCGCGGCCCGGTGGTAGGTTGGCGGACGGCCGGAGCCGGAGGGAGCATCAGTGAGTTTTCGGCGGGCGTTTACAGCGAGGCTAGCACCTCCGCGGCCACGTCGATGCTGTTGCGGCGGGCCCCCGTGGTGACGCCTGATTTTCCAGCTACTGCCTTGATCGAGAACGTGGGCGTGCGGCCCGATGTGGAGATCGATTACATGACGAAGGATAACTTATTGAAAAACGGACGTACTTTCGTCGACCTGTTCACCAAGGCGATCACCGCCGAGATCCAACGGCTGCAGCAAAAGTGATAGACTGAAACCAGGGAGTCGTGTCTATTCATGCGCAGACCATCGGCGTTAACCGATAGGAACGTTGCCATTCTGCACACGATTGTGCAGACCTATATAGAGACCGGGGAACCCGTCGCTTCCCGTACCATCGCGCGGCGTTTGACGCAGGACTTGAGTCCCGCTTCGATTCGCAACATCATGGCCGACCTTTACGAGGAGGGCTATCTGTCCCAGCCGCACACTTCAGCGGGACGCATCCCC
>JANXXV010000533.1 GCA_025350445.1 Bryobacteraceae bacterium
GTCGATTGCGTTCAGCGTTCCCCAGGGCGGCTTCACTGCCGGGTAGCCGTCGGGATCGAGAAATTTGTTGTATCCGTCGAAGCGGTATTTCTGATCGGTGATCGCGGTGGCCGTGCCGTCGCCGAGGTTCAGTTCCTTCTCTTCTCCCTTTGCGATGTAACGTGTGATCGCCATGGTTTCTTCCGGTTTCAGATTGCCGAAGCCGGGCATTCGTCCGTTACCCTGGCGAATGACGTTGTCGATTTCCATGTCTGTGTGGCGCTCTCCAATTCCTATCAGCGACGGAAATTCGGGCGGGCTCCCGGCCCGGTCCGCACCATGGCAGTTGACGCATCTTTGCGTGTAGAGACTCTTGGCGGTGACAGGACCACCCCTGGTCCGCTCCACCAGACGCATGATCCACGCCATCTCGTTCGCGTTGACATAGAGCCTGCCGGACTGAGGATCGAACGCCGCGCCGCCCCACTCGCCTCCGCCGTCGAAACCGGGGAAGATCACGGTGCCTTGCAGGCTGGGCGGCAGAAACTGACCTCCAGTACGCACTTGGCGCAGCCTTTCGAGCACTGCTTTGTGCGCTTCCGGAGTCCGGCCGGTTACCTCCTCTTCGGTGAACGATTGCCTGGCGAAGGGCGGCGGAGCGGTGGGGAACGGCTGCGTCTTCGCGGTGATTTCGCCGTCCACGTCGCTCGGCGGAACTTTCCGCTGCGCGATGGGGAACAGCGGTTTTCCGGTGGCGCGGTCGAACACGTAGACTACACCGGCTTTGGTAATTTGCGCTATCGCGTCCACCGCGCGGCCGTTGTGCTGCACGGTGACCAGCGTGGGGGCGGAGGGGAAGTCGCGATCCCAAACGTCGTGATGGACGGCCTGGAAGTGCCAGATTCGTTTTCCAGTGGCGGCGTCCAGAGCCAGCAGCGTATTGGCAAATAGGTTGTCGCCGGCCCGGTTGGAGCCGTAGAAATCGAATGCGGCCGATCCCGTTGGGGCGAAGACGATACCGCGCTTTTCATCCAGGCTCATGCCCGACCAGTTGTTTGCGCCGCCGATGAAACTCCAGGCGTCCCTGGGCCACGTTTTGTAGCCGAACTCGCCTGGATGCGGAATGGTATGAAACGTCCACCGGATTTTACCTGTTCGCACGTCGTAGGCGCGGATGTCCCCTGGAGCGGCGGGTAGCGTTTCATTCACTATGCTGCCCACGATTAGCAGGTCCTTGTAGATAATGCCGGGAGTGGTGGCCGAGATGGACATGTTCTCCGTATCGCGGCCCAAGCCTTCGCGGAGGTCGACGCGGCCGTTGGTCCCGAAGCCCGCGATCAGTTTGCCGGTGCCTGCGTCCACCGCGTATAGAAATGTTTTGGCTGCTACGAAGATGCGGCGATCATTGCCTTCCTCCCAATATGTGACCCCGCGGTTGCGCGATTTTCCGATGCCTGGATTGACGGTATTGGGATCGAACTGCCATTGCAATTTTCCGCTGGCGGCATCGAGAGCGATGAGCCGGAGCTTGGGCGTGGTGGCATAGAGCGTTCCGCGCACCACGATCGGCTGGCATTGCATCTCGGAATTGCGGAAGGCATCGCCGGTGTCGTAGGTCCAGGCTACCTTTAGCTGCGCGACGTTTTTGGGATTGATCTGGGCGAGCGTGGAGTAGCGCGTGCCGGCGGGATTGCCGCCATAGGTTCTCCAGTCCTGTTGGGCAAAGGCTAAGGCGGGCAGCACGAGGGCGAGACGGATGTGTATCGTATTCATGTTCATGAGAACCGGGAAATAACCGCCACCTATTCTAAGTGATAAGGATGGCATGCAGCGATTGAGCGCTCTTTGCTTCCGTAAATTTACGGATTGACAAGGACGACACTTGGCTCTAATGTTATTGACATAGGCTGCACTTGGTAGTGCTGTCACTACATGGGAAAGGGGTTCTCCGCGTGAAACATCACCGTCTGATGTGTGTACTACTGGCTCTGTTGCTTGCGTTTGCAAACTTTGCCAATTCTCAAGCCGTTAACGGCTCTCTTCTTGGAAGCATTCTGGATTCAACTGGCGCCAGAATGCCGAATGTCAAAGTAACAGTCACAGAAACTAACACGGGACTCAGCCGCGGCACGCAAAGTAATGAAAGCGGCAACTATTCATTTCCTGATCTCCAGCCCGGCACCTACACAGTCGCCGCGGAACAGGCGGGGTTCAAACGCGCATCGCGAGCCGACGTCAGTATCATCGTCAACACCTCGCCTCGCGTGGATCTTGCGCTGGAACCCGGCAACGTTTCGGAAACCGTGACTGTGACGGGAGAAGTGCCGCTTCTGCAGACCGACCGCGCCGACACCGGTCGAACGATCGAGAGCAAAACGCTGGAAGACCTGCCAGTTGGCGCAGGCCGGAATTTTCAGAGCTTCGTTAAGCTAGTTCCAGGGGCGACTTCTCCGTTTCGCCCACACTCGGAATTTTTCAATCCGCAAAATAGCCTGTCAACACAGGTGAACGGGCAGTCGCGTTTGGGCAATAATCTTCAATTCGAGGGCGTCGATAATAACGAGCGCACCGGATTACTGCAAGTTCTGATTCCTCCATTGGAAGCGATTCAGACGGTGGACGTTTCCACCAGCAACTTCGAAGCGGAGCTGGGACGCGCCACGGGCGCGGTCACGAACGTGATTCTCAAATCGGGTACAAACCAGATTCACGGACAGGGCTATTGGTTTAACCGAGTTAGCGCATTGTCGGCTCGTAACTTTTACGATAATGCCCGCGGCCATTTCGTTTACAACTACCTGGGCGGAAACATCGGCGGTCCGATCGTCAAGAACCGCACGTTCTTCTTCGGCGACTATCTACGCAATACGGATCACCGCTACAATCCGGATCGCTACACGCTGCCCACGGCGGCGGAACGCGCCGGAGACCTGAGCGCGTCCACTTCGACGATATACGATCCGAACACCGGGAACCCGGACGGCAGCGGCCGGATACCCTTTGCTGGCAACCAGATTCCCGGCAGCCGCATCAGCGCGTTGTCCCAGAAGATACTATCCCTGGTTCCGCTCCCGAACCTGCCAGGTTTAACAAATAACTATTTCACTTTGATCCCGTTCGTACGCGATACGGACCAGTTCGACGTGAAAGTGGACCATAGCCAATCTGAAAAGGATCGCTTCTCGGTTCGTTATAGTTTCTCACGGCCAAAGACGTTCGACGGACCCTCCTTCGGAGAAGCCGGCGGACCTCATGGAGGCGGCTTTCAAGGCACCGGTGTCCAGAACACCCATAACGGAGCTATCAATTACGATCGCATCTTCTCGCCTACCTTGATTACCCAGGTGCGCTTTGGAGTGAGCCGGTACCGCAACGACGCGCAGCAAGTGGATTACGGCAAGAAAGACTCGCTGGTTCCCGGAGTGAATGTGGACGGCTTCACCAGCGGCCAGGTGGGGATCGACATTCCAAGCTTCGCCAGCCCTATAATCGGTTATTCGCCCAGTTTGCCGTGGGTTCGCGCGGAATCGAACGTCGACTTTGTGAATAGCTGGACCAAGAGCAAGGGCAATCACACGATCAAGTTCGGTATTGATGTCCGGCGCATTCGCGACGATCTGCAGCAGACGCAGACGTACAGTCCTCGCGGCCGTTATAGTTATGGCAACTCAACTACGTCGATTTCCGGCGCGGCCACCAGTTTTGGCAACAATATGGCCGGGTTCCTGCTGGACTTACCTACGTCTGTCGGGCGGGATCTTCTGATCACCACTCCCGCCTACCGTGCCTGGGAGACGTTCGCATTTGCGCAGGACAAGTGGATTGTGTCGCCCAAGCTGACGGTCGACTTTGGTATCCGTTGGGAGTTTTATCCGCCGGGTACGCCGGCATCGAAGGGTGGATTCTCAAATTACGATCCTTCGACGAACAGCCTGGTCTTGGCGGGCATCGGTTCGAATCCGTCGAACCTGGGATTGGACAAGCATTATAAGGATTTCGCGCCGCGTGTCGGGATCGCCTACCGGCTGAACGAAAAGACGGTGCTGCGCAGCGGGTTTGGCATCAGCTATTCCCCTTTCCCGGACAACACGTACGCATACAACTTCCCTGTGAAACAGAATAATGCGTACAACCCCAACTGCAGCTTCTGCCCGGCGGTGTTGCCAAACGGACAGGTGGCGAAGCTGGAGACCGGTTTTCCGGCACCCAGTTTTGTGGCCATTCCTTCGAACGGGATACTGCCGAATGCCGATATCAACCAGGTTTACGAAGTGATCAACAAGCACTTCCGCGAACCCTACGTCGAATCCTGGAATGCCGCGGTCCAGAGATCTCTGCCGTTTAATCTCACGCTCGACGTGGCTTATGTAGCCAACCACGGAGTGGACCAGCCGTCAAATACAAATCTCAATGCATCTACGACCATCGGGGGCGATGTGGCCTCGCAGCCGCTCTTCGCCTTGTATAAACGCAAGGCCGATACCAACCTGCGCTACGTGGGCCATAGTTCCAGCTATAACTCGCTTCAGGTGAAGCTCGACAAACGATTCTCAGGCGGCTTGGCGATGACCACGGCCTTCACCTGGAGCCACGCGCTCGGCTATCAGTCTGAAGACGCGGGCTTGACGTTCTTCATCAACGGAGCGCGGAACTGGCGTACACTCGACTTCAATCGCAAGTACAACTTCGTCCAGAGCTACGTCTACGAATTACCGTTCGGAAAGGGCAGGAAGTTCCTGACAAGCGGGCCGCTCGGCTATGTGGTGGGCGGTTGGCAGGTAAATGGAATTCTCACCATAGCCAGCGGCACGCCGCTGAACTTTGGCGGAGATACGGCGGGACTGAAAGCTCCGGGCAATGGAAATACCTTGAATCACTTTGGACCGATCGGGACCCTGAAGGGAAATGGCCGGGACGCTGCGTGGTTTGATGCTACCAAGTGCGGCGCAGGGGTGACGACGGGCTGCTTCGCTCAACCGGATTCATTGCAGTTCGGCAACCTGAGCCCGAACGTGATCAATGGCCCTGGATACTGGAACCTGGATGGGTCCGTCTTCCGCAGCTTCAAAGTCACGGAACGCTTTGTGCTGGAAGTTCGCGGCGAGGCGTTCAGCGCCGTAAACACTCCGCAGTGGAATAATCCGGATACCGGATTCGGCAACAAGACGTTCGGCTTCATCACGGGAGCGGGCGGGAATCGACAGATCCAGATGGGGACGAAGATCACATTCTGATCAATGCCGATTGATCCGCACGTTGAGAGATGGCGGGTTGTGATAAGATCGCCATCTTTGAGGAAGGAGTGTGGCTCTTATGAGAGTTCTGGCCGGCATGATCGTTGCGGCTCTGGCAACGCAGGTTTTCGCGCAGGATTTGATCGCGCCGAAGGGTGCGCCAGGAAAATACACCGGGCCGCATCGCCCTATCACCAAGTGGGGGGAGCTAAAGGCTAAACACGCCGGCCACGCGGACTGGACCGAACTGATTGTGGACGACGACCGCCTGTATGCCGAGTACATTTCGGCAAAGCCCGGATCCAAATCGCCGCGAATCGTTCATCCGGATACGCGCGCGTGGTGGGTGGTGATGGATGGGGAGATCCGTTTCGACATCGAAGGCACTGAGCCTTTTGTTGCGAAGAAAGGCTCCATCGTGCAGGCGCCGATGCAAACGCTGTTCTCGTTTGAGACGGTCGGCGATAAGCCGTCGGTGCGGTTTGAAGTGAATATCGCGGGAGCAAAAACGCTTTACACCAAAGATGCCGAGCCGCCGAAGATGCCCGGGTTCGATTGGATTCCGGTTCGGTTCCCGCGCAAGCCGGGCATTTACGGGCGGAACAATAAGCCGCATACTACTTTCGATGAAGTGGCGAAGGAGATAGATGAGGGCACGCGCAAGGGCACCATCGCCATTGTCGACGATGACCGCGGCGCGGCTAATTTCATTTACGGACACCAGAAGAACCTTCCGGCGTTAAATCCGGCTGACAAGGGTCACTATCATCCGGAGAGTTCGGAGTTTTGGTTGATCATGGCGGGACAGATCCGCTATCCGATCGAGACGCAAGGCGTGATCATCGCCAATGTGGGCGATGTAGTGTACGTGCCGAAGAATACGTTTCATGCACCGCGCTGGTGGGGTGATGGTCCCTCGTGCCGGTTGGCGATGAACGGGTTTCCGGGGTTGGCGCATTTGTTTGAGCCGAAGTGAATTGGACAGCGCCCGTGCTGGCACAGTACTTCATGCCAGCACCGATGGTCACGGGCATAATTCACTACGTGCTTCTTGCAGGCCCCAGCCCTACCACTTGATGTCTCAAATTGTCCGAGGCGGCGAAGTCGCCAGGAATTGTTTTGGGCTGAAGGCCACTTGATCGAAAATCTGTTCCCGTAACTTCCAAGTATCTCCATGCTTTGCGTGCCCGATCCACGCCGCGAGGGACTGATGTATTTCATCCCATTCGACGTCCCCGATTTTCCACCGATGCTGGAGATTATTAAGCCGCCTCCGGAATCGGACGACGTTTCCTCTTACCAGGCGCCGGTGGTCTGGAAAGATTCGCCAGCCCAGAAACGTGAGTCCATCACACACTCTGTAAATTCGGGACTTGCCAGGATGCAAGCACAGCCGCAAATCCACAAGATGTTGCTCGATCGCAGAACGGAAAATACGCAGCTTCTCTTTGTCTTGGTCCAGGAGCACGAAATCATCCACGTAGCGGGCGTATGCCGTAGGCCGCAACTGGCGTATCACCAGATGGTCCAAACTATTGAGATAGACATTGGCAAAAAACTGAGAAGTCTGATTGCCTAGCGGCAACCCTCGCCGCCGAACGGCGGGGGTGAACAGATTGTCGCCGGGAAAGTACCAATCCACCTGTTCCTGCGGATTCGAACCATCTATGATGCGGGATGCAAGATCGAGCGTGGGCTTGCAACGAACCACTCGTTCCAGCTTCGCTTGTAAAATCTGGTGGTCAATACTGGCAAAGTATTTGCGAATGTCACAGCGTAGTGCGTATCCGCCAAGGCGGGCAGCGCACTGTACGCAGCCCACCGCCGCATGCGAGCCCAAGCCACTGCGGCAAGCGAAGCTCACTGGCAGAAAGCGGCGTTCAAAGATTGGCTCCAAAACTTGCGTAAGCGCGTGATGAACTACCCGGTCGCGAAATGGGGCTGCCGATATCCGCCGCGGCTTCGGTTCACGAATCTCGAAAACTCTGTAAACTCCTGGCTGATAGATCCCGCTCAGTAACTCGCGCTGGAGCGCCACCACTTCGATCTCCTGCCCACACAGAAACGCCGCTACGTCTGGGCGGCTCTTCTTACCCAGCGCCGCCCGGCGCACGGCTTCAAAGAGGTTTGCATGGGAAAGCACCTGCGGCCACAACTCTCCAACTCGCTTCATCGAGTTACCGACGCTTTTCGCCATCCGCCGGCCATTCGCCCCAGCTCCTCTATGAGTCCAGCGGCAAAGCCATATGATTCCACGCTAAGAAGATTCAGATCCTTAGACAGGCGCATCAGGAAACGCAGGCAGTTCAAGTCGCGAATCGCTCGATCCAGCGGAGCTTCGCGTCTAGCTGAGTATGCCGCCTCCACCAGCGCCGTGAGCAGGTCCAGCATGGTGGTCGTGATGCGGTCGCCTATAGTAAACCGGTAGGTACGAGGAAACCGTTCCACTTTAGGCAAGAGCCATAGAGACAAGTCATAGGCTTTTTGAACTATGGGGGCGGATTCCGCAAGTGACATTGTCCGATTATACGGAAGACCGGCTGAGCTTCGCGGGGTGAACCGTTACCACAAAACCGGCCTTCAATTTATGTTTGGCCCCATGAATTATAAGGCCAGGACCGAAACCCGGAAGCAAGGAGGCACGCTCGCTGGAGGATTTAGTCCCAGCCGACTCTGGCCGACACCCGAAGGCGCCTTGCATCCCACGCGCAACGAAAGCCGATGTTGTTGTTGAGTTTCGTTGGATCGTTCCTGTTACGGTTCGACGCCCGGAGCCTTCTGGAATTGTTGTTCCAAGAACCGCCCCGCAGTTTCTGGTTCCGTTCCCGTCCATAGAATAGCGTAGCTCACTTGGAAGTGGCAAATAAAATTTTCCCGCGGCTTCGCCGCGAAGAGTAAAAGGAAAAGAGAAAAGAGTAAAGGAAAGTCATTCCCACGCGCAACGAAAGCCGATGTCGTCGTCGAGTCCCGACGGATCGCCCCCGTCACGGTCCGACGCCCGGAGCCCTCCGGAATTGTTGACCCAAGAACCGCCCCGCAGCACTCGCTTTTCACCGTCCGTTGGACCGGTCGGATCGGTTCCTCCTGATAGGTTTTCTGTGTATCGGTCGCCAGTCCACTCCCAGACGTTACCCAACATGTCGTACAGACCGTAGCTGTTTGGTGTCTTGCCTCTCACTGAGTGTGTTTTCTGTCCGCTGTTCTTGTCGTACCATCCCACTTGATCTAAATCACTGTAGCGCGACGACGGGTTTCCACCCCGCGCCGCATACTCCCACTCCGCCTCCGTTGGCAGTCTTCCGCCAATCGTCTCGCAATAGGACTTCGCCTGATTCCAATTAACCGATTCTACCGGCAAGTCGGCACCCTTGAAATGGCTAGGATTATTTCCAGTGACCTTTTCGTACGCGGCCTGCGTCACTTCCGTCTCTCCAAGCCAATATCCCTTGGTCAGTGTCACCTGCTTTGATGGCTTTTCATCGTTGTCGCATTCTCCATCTCCCGGAGAACAACCCATTTGAAACCGACCCGGCGGAATCCAGACATACCGCAAGCCATCTTTCGGATTCCTACGCGGATTCGTCGTGTCAATTCTAGCGGCTGACACCGAACCTCCCCTTGGATCTGTACGATAAGAGTTGCCCGCCGCGGTTGTAGAGTTGCCAGCCACGGTTGCAAATTTCAAGGAACGATCAGAAACCCCAACAAGAACTTCTTTAAAAATTTGCTCCCAAAGATCCCGCTTCACTCCGCCGTTCGGCGATAAAAGCTGTCCGACGCTACGTTCGAGCAACTTTTGGTTAGATCGCACTCTTTCGGAGAATTCGTTTGGCGGGAGACCTGCTTCAGCGGCTGCTAATTCGAGGTTGAGCTCCGCGTCGTACTTTACCGAGAGAGCGTGGATCGGTTCCGTACGAAAGTCGACGCTTATCACGCCATCTGCGTTGCGAACAGCGTTTTCAAATCTGTCCGCATCCTGCTTGAGATAGGCATTCAACCGATCTTGTTTCGGGTAAATTGCTAAGGCTTTGTCGCGATCAAACGCTGCACTATTTGAAGCTTCAAGCATGGGACGAACTTCGTCTCTGAAGGTTTTCATGCCGGCGTAATGGCAACTCATGCATGATCTTCCATTGAAAACTTCCGGAGAGTCCGGATTGTTCTTATCGAACACTATGGTGACAGGGCCCTTGTCCAACGACTTGCCCTGTCCGTTTGTGAGGAAATAGGCTTGCATGCCATTCGGCAAATTAAAAATGATCTCTCCGCCAGCTGGGGAAAAATCGAGAGGATTCTCGAAAATGTTTTGTTTACCTACGTTGGCGCTAAAATCGTAGCTTCTCCAATAAGCGCCATAGGAAGAAGTATGGCGTTCCACGATACGGTTGTTGCGGGAAACACCACTCTTGCGGACTCCTCCACGTGCCGTATTCTTTTCCTCTGCTATGTCCCGGTCAACATCGACACCCAGTATTGTTTCAAGCTCCTGGACTGAAGATGGAAGGCGAAGAATACCGTTGTAAAGTGGCGGGACTGATGCCTCAGCCACGAACCAATCCGCTCTCACATAACCTAGCGGTGAGCCGGAAAGCGTTTTGATCATCTCAAGGTCGGACGTTACGGCCTCAATTCCATATGGATAGGCATCCACAATTTGCTTCCACGTACTTCCGGTCCAGTTGAGATCGCGCAGGTCGATTCGTAATATTGTCTTCGCTGGATCTATCGGCACAGGGACAGAGATTTCCCGGCTCCAAGAAAGGCTGTTGATTAGTTTGGAGAGGCCGGTTCTATAACCATTCAATTCGGCCTCTGGTATGCCGGCGTTGTATAGATGGGCGATGCTGTAATACCGCAAGAATTGCCGATCACGATCCCCGGCTGATTCCAGATCGCGGCGGATGATTTTCGTAATCTGGTCGTTGCGCAAGAAAGATCGAGCTGCCTTCGCCGTGGGTGTAGTCCAGTTTAGGGCTCCCGTTGAAATCCATTCGCGGAGAATCGCTTTTTCCTGCTCGGGAAGTGGGGGGCCACCATCAGGCATCCTTCCAGTCTCGACCGCCTGTAGAAGCGGCGAATTGCGATCACCGGGAACAACCGTTTTCGCGCTCAGGAGACGGTCACGGTCCAGGACATATACGGAATTCACAGACTGACCGCCGAGGCCATGACATGTGAAACATCTTTTGCGGAGGATGGATTCCGCTTTTGCGGCAACGGTAGACTGGGCGGCTAGCTGGCTCTGAAATATAGAAGGTGCAACCATGGCTGAAACAAATAGCGCCCGAGACCATCCGAACTTCCAGTGCATTGACGTGTGCCTCCGCTTCGTAGCAATTATGCCACGCGCTTGTCTGATGTAAAGAGAAAAACTGCGGAAATACATGTCTCGATTAACCTAGGCACGCCGTCCATCGCGAACGTGGGCGATGTGGTGTACGTGCCGAAGAATACGTTTCATGCGCCGCGCTGGTGGGGTGATGGTCCCTCGTGCCGGTTGGCGATGAACGGGTTTCCGGGGTTGGCGCATTTGTTTGAGCCGAAGTGACGCGGGGAGTTGACTATTACTTGGAGAGCGCGAGCAGGGGCTCGCGCGCCGGCGAGGGTGCCCGCCCCACCGTGGGTCCTTAGATTGGGCTGGGTGGTTGATTGGGCTGTGGGTGGTTTTATCAAAACATCAATTTTCAATTCTGGAACTGCGGCATATTGACTTGAGCCTATAGCCGTGGCGTTACCGTAGGTGCATGAGCGAAGCCCGGCGGTCATCGCTCCAAGTAGAAGAAGAATAGTTGAGGTTTTCATTCAGGCGGTATGGAAGCCCGTTAGTAGGATGGCAAGCCGAAAAGCACGAGAGCCGGAAAGATTGCTCTCTCCGGCTCTTTTCAAAGGGGCTGTTAGGCCTCCCAAGGGTTGAAGATCGTAACGCCAAGACCAGCGAAATCTTTCACGTTGCGGGTTGCAACGGTCAAATCGTGTGCAAGGGCTGTTGCTGCGATAAGGCCGTCCATGACGGCGAGTGGCGTTCCCTTGCCTTGCGCCTGAGCGGATAAAATCGCCCACCGGTCGCCGATGGTTTTGGTCACTGGAAGCAAGCGGCTGGCGAACGATGTCTCGATGTCGGCTTGCCATTCCTCCAACTGGGTGCGGCGCTTGCCTGCGGGCAAAAGTTCGATACCACGGCGTATCTCGGCAAAGGTCAAAACGCTGGCGAAGAGAAGTTCCTCGGGAATCTCCTTCAACCAACCTTCAACTCGTGGATCGGCGGGCAAAGACCGTGCAAATTCCGAAAGGACGTTGGTGTCGAGTAAAAAACCAGCCCCGGATCAACCCAGGTCAACTTGCCGGGGATAGTCTTTTTGTCTTTCGATGGTCAATTCTGAACCGGCGAAAGGGGGATGGGTAAGCAGGTCGTAGAGTTTCTTGCGGGGTTTGGTTTGTGGTGGCTCGGCATGATACTTTTCGCGCCAAGCATGGACGCCTTGCACGATCAGTTCGTCCACCGAATGAAAGTGGCCGCGCTGGATCTCTTCCTGCACTAGCCGCTCAGTCTCGGGTTTGAGTTGCACCGCCATACCTCCAACTTAGCTTCATCCGGGCCACGGCGCAAGCTCTTGGTTGACTACAGCGTCGGCGCCAGGCGGCGGAGGAACTCTTTCAGGCCTTCTTTTAACAGCTTCGGGTGCTGGCGCAGGACTTGAAAGACCCAGCCGCTCAGGAACTCGGTTTGCAGGCCTTGCGCGAACTGAGCGGGCGTTAAGAGTGACAGCAGTTCAGTGCGGCGATCCCACTTTTCGTCGGACCATTTCGCGATCTTGCGATTGATTTCCGCTGCGATGCGCAGGTTTGTGCCGTACTCTTTGCGCCACTGCTTTTCATAGCGCGAGAGATAGCCGCGCGACTGGTCGCCGGCCTGGATGGATTCCGCGGCGAACTTTCCGGCCATCCTGCCAGCCTTGATCGCCCAGCGTATGCCTTCGCCTACCAACGCGGACGGCTGCCCGGCCGCGTCGCCTACCGACATTATGCCGTCGCCGACAAATCGCTCGGCCATGCCGTCGGATGGAATCAATCCAAAGTGATATTCAACGGGTTGCGCGCCGATGAAGTTCATCCCGAATCGGGCCGCGTTTTCCAACAGAGGATTCAGATAGTCTTCCGGTTTAGCGGTGGAATCGGCGTGAATGATGCCTACGCCCAGGCGGACGCGGTTGTGGCCCCAGGGACAGGCCCAGGCATAGCCGGACGGAGCGATTTGACTGCCTACGATTAAGACGACTTCGTCGTGATTGTAGTTCGGGGCGTAGAGATCGTATTCCGCGCCGACGCCGAACCGTTTGAAGCCGGGGTCGATGCCAGCTTTGCGAAGCATGGCGCAGCGGTAGCCGGTGGCGTCAATCAGTAGCTTCGAAGTGGCGGTGAATTCCGCGCCGCGCTGATCTTTACCGCGCACGCCGCGGACTACGCCGTTTTCAATGACGGGTTCGATGGCGGTTGTGGCTACGCGCACCTGCGCGCCGGCGTCGATGGCGCGCTCGGCCAGGAACTGAAATGTCCCGTGGACGTCGAGCGCGCAGGCCATGGGTTCGGGATAGTCGAACGTTACCGAATGATTTGGCGAAATGAACCGGCAGCGGGAGATGGTGTGATACAAGCGGCTGGGAATGCCCAGCGCAATCATGTCGGCCAGGAACGTCGCGCCCGTGGTTCGGGTGGGCGTTCCGATCTCGCCGCTCTGTTCGAAGACAACTGTGCTTGCGCCGTTGCGCGCGGCGAACTCCGCCGCCGACAGGCCGCCCGGTCCCGCGCCAACCACGATTACGTCGAAATCATGCATTGAAAGTATTATCGATGATAGGGAATCCCTAATGACCGATGTGTTTTTTCTGGATGCATCCGCACCGTCCGCGATCGATGATTTTCTGAAGCATCTGGGATGGCTCAACGCGGAGGAAACGGTGTTGTCCGCGTCGCGTGCCGGCGACGGGAACATGAACTGTACGCTGCGGGTTCACACTGCCCGGCGAAGTTTCATCCTGAAGCAGTCGCGGCCGTGGTGTGAAAAATTCCCTCACATTCCCGCGCCGCAAGAGCGGACTCTGATCGAAGCTGCATTCTACCGCGAAGTGCAAAACACGCCGTCCATCGCGGATCGAATGCCGCGGCTGCTGGGCTTTGATGCACCGGCTCGCGTGTTGATGCTGGAAGATCTGGGTGCCGCCGGCGACTTCACCGGACTATATAGCGGGGAGCAACTGGAAAGGGCGGATCTTGCGGCGCTGGTCCGGTTCGCGGCCGATTTACATAGCGGATTTACGGCCGGACCGCATCTATCCCCCGGCCCGCATCTATCCAATGTCGCAATGCGTAAATTGAATCACGAATATATCTTCGAGCTGCCGCTCGCCGAGGTGAACCGGGGATCGGCGTTCGATCAGCGGGTCCGCCAGCTCGGCGACCTGTATCTCGGCTCGGGGCCGTCTCTGCTACACGGCGATTACTTTCCGGGAAGCTGGCTGCATGTGGATGGATCTGTCAAGGTGATCGATCCGGAATTTTGTTTCTTCGGGCCGGCGGAATTTGAGATCGGGGTGATGCTGGCGCACCTGTATCTCGCACGGCAATCGGAAAGCATTCTGCGGGGCGCCGTGGAAGGCTATCGAACTATTGCACCGCTGAATGAAAGTTTGACCCGGCAGTTCGCCGGAGTGGAAATCATCCGCAGGCTGGTTGGAGTTTCACAGCTCCCGCTTCCCTATGGCGGCGGCGAGCGCAGGGCGTTGCTGGAAGCGGCTGTTGCGATGACGATGTGCCCGGGTGCGCCATGAGACATCGCAAGGATCCCCGCTAATCCGCGTCCGCCGGCGGCTACAAATCTTCACCGGGCATAACGCGGATCAACAACGACAAATTGGCCCGTCCAGCCATTCCTTGAACACGGCATTTCGGGAGGCCGGTCCAGACAGCAGTGCGGGGATGTCACCATGGCAACCGGGTGAAATGCGGCGCATCCTTTCACCGGCGGTTAGAATCTAAACACGGTATACCCGGACAGATGAAGAGCACTCTCCAAATTTTTTTGCACTACGGTTATTGGGTTCTATTCGCTACGGTGCTCGCCGAGCAATTGGGGTTGCCGATCCCCGCTGTGCCTGCGCTGCTTGCGATGGGCGTCCTTGCGGGGTTGGGCAAATTTTCGTTCGCCATGGCGCTGGGGATCGCGCTACTGGCATGCTTGCTGGCCGATTTCCTGTGGTACTACATGGGACGGACACGCGGCCAATCCATTCTAAATCTGCTGTGCCGGCTTTCGCTTGAGCCCGATTACTGCGTAAGCCGGACCAAGGGCCTGTTCGGGCGATACGGCGACAAAGGGCTTTTGGTCGCCAAGTTTCTCCCTGGTTTCAGCACGGTCGCCCCACCGATGGCGGGCCTTACGCGCATGAGTCCCGGGCGCTTTCTGCTTCTGGACGGGTTCGGCAGCCTATTGTGGACAGTCGCTTTCATGGGGAGCGGTTACGTTTTGCGCGCCCAGATCGAATTGGCTGCCGAGGCGTTAAGCCGGTTTGGATCGTCGCTGGGACTAATAGTGGGGCTGCTCGTCGGATTCTACGGGACCTGGCAATTGGTGCTGCGGCGAAAGACCCTGCTGTCCCTGCGGGAGGCCCGGGTTACTCCGGAAGAAGTGATGGACCGGCTGAACGCCGGCGAAAAACTGGTGATTCTCGACCTGCGGCAACAACATGACGTCGATTCAAATCCGATGCGTCTGCCGAGCGCCATCCATTTCACCGTGGATGAGTTGGAGGCGAGACACGAAGAGATACCCAGAGACCGCGAAATTGTTCTCTATTGTTCTTGACCAACCGAATTGACGAGCGCCCGTGCGGCGCTGAACCTGCACCGCCGGGGAATTATGCGCGTACGTCCGCTGGAAGGCGGATTCGAGGCATGGCGGGAACTCGGCTATCCGCTGGAG
>JANXXV010000539.1 GCA_025350445.1 Bryobacteraceae bacterium
ACCAGCGCTGTAGTTAAGGTGAGCAAGACCCGGCGCGGGGACCGCTGGGATAACGTTGGTAATACGGCAGCCTGCCTTCGCATGACGCTGGTCGCCTACTGTGTCACCGCCCTCTTTTCCAGCGTCGCCTATCAGTCTTTGTTGCCGGCGATAGCGGGCCTTTGCACCGCGCTCTATATGTCGGTTCAGGAAGAACTGGTGCAGGAAGCGGCCGGTGTTCCGTTGCCGTTCGAAGAATCGTCGAATCTGATGCGCCCGGTCCCGTCCGCTCCAAGACTCCAGAACGCTAACTGGCAAAGGACCTAGGGCATGTGCGGAATCGCCGGTTTCGCCGGCGCAATGCCAATTCCCGATTCCGAATCCGTGGTCCGGAGGATGACCGCCGCCATCGCGCACCGCGGACCGGACGACAACCGCTTTTACAACGATTCCTGCGCCTCGCTGGGCCATCGCCGCCTCGCCATTATTGACCTGTCCGCCGGCCATCAGCCGATGACCAACGAGGACGGCAGTCTGTGGATTATCTACAACGGAGAAATTTTCAACCACGCCGATCTCCGCCCAAGCCTGGAAGCGGCCGGCCATCGCTACACCACCCACTGCGATACCGAAACCATTCTGCATGCCTATGAGCAGTACGGCCCGGATTGCGTCACCCACTTCCGCGGCATGTTCGCATTCGCCATCTGGAACAAGAATACGCGGACACTTTTTTGCGCACGGGACCGCCTCGGAATCAAGCCGTTCTATTATCATTGGGACGGCCGCCGCCTGGTCTTCGCGTCGGAAATTAAGGCGCTGCTCTTCTATCCCGGAATCTCCCCGGCGCTGGACGAATCTACCGTACCCGAGTACCTCGCCTTCGGATATCTCAGCAGTGAGAAGACCATGTTCGCCGGCATCCGCAAGCTGATGCCTGGCCACCATCTGACGTTGCAGGTGGATACCGGCGCGCTGCGGATTCATCAATACTGGGACGTGCCCAGACCCGCGCAACCCGAGAAGCGCGACGATGCCGATTGGGTCCACGAGTGCCGCCAGCGGCTGGAAGAAACCGTCCGCATGCGCCTGATGAGCGACGTTCCTCTTGGCATGTTCCTCTCCGGCGGCGTGGATTCCAGCGCCATCGCCGCGTTGATGAAGCGCATGGTCACCGGCCCGGTGAAGACCTTCGCGGTGGGCTACAACGAAGTCCAATACAGCGAACTGAGCTATGCGCGGCAGGTAGCGAAGAGCATCGGCACCGAACACAACGAAATCGTCATCGGGATGGACGACTTCTTCAACGCCCTGCCGAATCTGATCTGGCACGAAGACGAACCCATCACCTGGCCCTCCAGTGTGTCGCTGCATTTCGTGTCCAAACTGGCCGCCGAACAGGTGAAGGTGGTGCTTACAGGGGAAGGCAGTGACGAGCTGTTCGCCGGCTACGCGCGCTATCGCACCTATCAGTGGAATGAGCAATGGGCGCAATCGTACGACGTTCTTCCGGCATCTGTGCGCGGTTTCATCCGCAATCGGATCGGAGTCTCCACGTTACTTTCCGCCTCGCTCCGCCGCAAACTGCAACACACCTTTGTGGGCCGGTCATCCGATATCCGCTCGCTCTATCTGGATAATTTCTACTCCGCATTTTCCCGCGCGCCCGCGGCTTACGACAATTTTCTGCACTATTGGAACAGCGATCCCACGAGCCGCCTGCTGCCGCGCATGTTGTACGCCGACCAGAAGACGTACCTGGTTGAACTGCTGATGAAGCAGGATCAGATGTCGATGGCCAATTCCATCGAGAGCCGCGTCCCGTTCCTGGATCATACGTTCGTCGAATTTGCCGCCGGCGTGCCGGATCACATGAAACTGCGCAACGGAGAAGGCAAGTTCATCCTCAAGCGCGCCATCGAAGATCTGCTGCCGCACGACATCATCTACCGCAAGAAGATGGGTTTCCCTACGCCGCTGCGAAGCTGGCTGCAGGATGCAAGGTCGGAAAATCTGTTCACAATCCTGCGCGACCCGGAAGGCATTTTGGCGCCGTACGTCGATCGCAAAGAACTGGAGTCACTGCTGGAGCGCCAGCGCTCGGGGCAGGAGGATTGCACCGATCGCCTCTGGCGCCTGCTGAACTTCCAACTCTGGGGCGATATCTTTATTACCGGCCGCCGTGGCCGTCATGAACCACTTCTGGCCGGTGAAACCATCCTCGCCCGATGAAGATTCTCTGGGTCAACACAAATTTCATGCACCCCACCACCAAAGGGGGCCAGATCCGCACGCTGGAAATGTTGCGGCACCTGCACAGCCGTCATGAAATTCACTACGTGGCAATCGAAAATCCGGCCCATCCGGAAGGCCCGGGGCGCAGCGGCGAATACGCAACGCGCAGCTATCCATACCAGCACAAGATCCTGGACAAGCGATCCCCGGGCTTCTTCGCGCAGTTGATCAAAGGCGTGTTTTCCCCCGTACCGGTGGCAGTCAGCCGCTTCCATCCGCCGGGCATGAGCGGGTTCCTTGAGAACCTGATTCGCACCGAAGGCTTCGACAAAGCCGTAGTCGATCACCTTGCGCCCACGGCCTATTTTCCGCGTCTGGACCAAGCGGTGTTCTTCCAGCACAATGTGGAAACGGTGATCTGGCGGCGTCATGTGGAGCATGCCACGAACCCCGTGCGCCGCCTCTATTTCCGCATGCAGGCGGACCGCATGTATGAGTATGAGCGCCGCGTATCCCGCGCCTCCGGCCACATCGTGGCCGTCTCCGCCATTGATGCGGACGAGATGCGCAAGCTCTTCGGCGTAACTAGAGTTTCCGAAATCCCCACCGGCGTGAACATGGAATACTTCACGCCCGCCAAAGCCGCCGTGCCCACCACAGACCTGGTCTTCATCGGCTCAATGGACTGGCTGCCCAACGTAGACGGCATGATCTATTTTGTCCGCGAGATTCTGCCGCTGATCCACCGCAAGCGTCCGGAAACAACGCTGGCGATTGTCGGCCGCACGCCGCCGCCTGAAATCGTAGCATTGGGCAAACAAGACCCGCGCATCGTTGTGACGGGAACCGTGCCAGATATCCGGCCGCACGTCTGGGGATCGAAGCTATCCGTGGTGCCGCTTCGCATCGGCGGTGGAACGCGACTGAAAATCTACGAATCCATGGCAGCGCGCGTGCCGGTGGTGTCGACCACGATCGGTGCCGAAGGCCTGGAAATCAACCCGCCGGCCGACATCCGCATCGCCGACACGCCGGAAGCGTTTGCCAGCGAATGCCTGGAGCTTTTGGCAGACGACAAGCTCCGGGAGAACATCGCGGACGCGGCGTGGAATATGGTTTCCACCCGCTTTTCCTGGGGCAGTGTGTCGCGTTGCTTCGAGCGAATTCTTGACGCCGGGCCGTCTATTCGTTAACTTGGCATCGTCTGAGATTGACTGGACGTCCAAATCCTGAAATCACCGTTTTCCATTCGGCTCCTCAACTTTCCGTTTGCCACACGAGACGCCCGGACATGGCGAGATGCGTCCAAGAACGCCGTACTCCGGAATTCGGCGCGCGGCGTGGAATGCAACGGTTAACCATAATGCCGCAGAGAGCTAGGATTTATTGTCTACGCACTCCGTTGGTCGATTCCCAACCGACTGCAAAATTTGTCGGAGAAGCCACGGGCAGTGTCTACAGACCATAAAGCACAACCCGCGCCAAGACACTGATGAGGGAACCACAGGTCTTGCTGTCCAAAATATCGATTTAAGGGAAACTTGTTACTCAAGCGCTGTTCAAGTTTCTGGTGGTTGCCTCCCTCATCGTTCCACTCTGGCTTGAAGTGCATCAATATATCGCGGAGTTTAATAAGGCTTTCGGCATCCTGATAGTGTTGGTCACCCTTGGCGAAACATTTTTTACCCGCCATAGCCAAAGCAGTCTGGTACTTTTTCAAGATTGGAAACTTTGCTCCGTCCGCAACTTCCCAAACTTCCTTAAAGAGTTCGGTCGGTAGTTGCGAAAAGTTCTGCTCCCCATCAATAACCGATTTATAGAGCTCATTAATTGAGGATTCCAAAAATGCTGCTGCAGAAAGTATGGTTGCTGTTACACAGGCTCGGTGTCTCGTCAAGTGTGATTCGTCAGGCGGTTCGCTCTCAGTAGTCGCGGTTTCGTGTTGATCTGCGTCAGACGCGAACAGAGCGGCTGCCCGCAGATGTTGTGTTGAAAAGCGATGCTTTTGTTTAAGCGTAAGAGTGGCCGAGAAGTCCATGATCTATATTGTGTGCCTCGTGAAATGTCCATCGCACTCCTCTTCCGTGGCAGCAAACGCACAAGAGATTTCCAATTCCACTAGAAGGAACTTGACCCGTTCCGCTCCGATCACTTGACGGCCCGTCCGGAAGTCATGAACCCAACTGCTCGCAACTGACAATCGCGAGTCCGCCAGATACGATTTGGGGATCGCAACACGCTAAGCCGAGCGCACAAGTTGGTCATATTCTGAATGTCGACCAATCCACACTCACGTGATAATAGCCGAATCCAGCGGCCGAATTACCCTATAGTGATCTCCGATGCGAACACTGAAGCGATTCCTACCGCTTTGCAGCGGCCGGCAGCGCAGCGAAGGATGATTTCGATTCTGGCACAGTAGACGAAAGTTCTTAGCTGCCAGCTTCTGAAAATTGCCGGACAAATGCCTGAAGAGTTCCCAGAACCGCCGGGTGGCGACGGACTTCATTTCGACGAAGGCCAGTCACGAAGAAGACCCTTCTTCGATTCCGATTCCGCTTCTTCAAAGAGGAAATCAAGCTTACCGGAACTGCTATCGCGGTCCAATTGCTCGTCCCACTGGCGCTGCTCCCGCTCGCGAACCCAGCTCGCGATACAACGAAACTCTTCGGGGCTCAAGCGATCAATGGCTTCGTCGATCTCTTCAATCCGGCTCATATCTGGACGTTACCGCTTCCGCGCTTACTCCCGTATGCGCAAGCTACTTTTCCTTGCCGGCCACACCCGAAATGCCAGACACCCCAGCACGTCCCGCGCGCCGAACGAAAGACTTTTCGAAAGACACAAAACAGCACCGGGCGGCCTGCTACTCAAGTGCATCGCGTCGGCGAATTCAATGCCGTGCACTGTAAGAGCCAGCGCGGCCGCCACTGATGATTCATCCTCCGAATGCCCGTTCCTGAGTCCAAGCAACTTCGTGAATGCGACCCGGATAGCACTCTCTTCAAATCCATACAGGCTTCTGAGAACCCATCCGGTTTCCAGCAAAACCGTTTTTGCGATCCAGATAGGCCCAGCGGGAAATACGGATCGCGCGGCGGCTTCCTGTTTAGGGCCATCGCCCGTAAGCAGCCGGACTAAGACATTAGTATCGACCGCGGTCATGACGCTGCTTCACTTCGCGGCCAATGGAGGCAATCATCTGTGCGTTCGTCTTCGGCTTCCGCTTGGACCGCAGACACCCGGCTACCTCTTCGAGATCGGTAACTGGAAAGCGGCCAGCCGGACGCAGCACAATTCCGTCGCCAGTTTCTTCGACAGTGAACTCTGTGCCAGGTCCCCATTCACGGGAAAGGCGGATGCTTCTGGGTAAAACAATCTGGCCCTTGGTCGAAAGACGGGTGGTTTCCATCGGTAAGACTCCAGTAAGATCATCGCACAGCCTCCCACACCCTCACCGCTTCAACAACCTCTCCCGCACACTCAAGTAAGCCTTCCCCCCAACCGCCTTCGCCACCTTCTTCAACTCCCAAAATGCAGACTGCTTCCACCGCGGCCCAAACCGCCCAGCCGCGAACGCCCCGGAGATTCCCGCCGGCATTCCCCGCTGAATAAAATACCGTCCCAGCAACACGCACTCACCAGCCCGCGATACAGCCGCCGTCGGCTCCGAATTGAACAAGACACGAATCCCCGCCTCGGCCGCCGTCTCACCCACCAGCCGCGAATAGTATCCGCCAGGCACGGACGCCACCGGCACAGGCTCGCCCAGAATATCTTCCAGCACCCGTACGCTCTCCCGCCATTCGCGCTGCAACTCTTCGCGCGTACACTGTGCCATGCGCGCCGGATGCGAACACGAGTGGCTTCCAATCACGTGCCCCCGCCGCCGCAGATCCTGAATCTCCGCGCGCGAAAGAAACGCCGCCGTCCCAATCCGATCCGTCGTCACGAAAAAATGCCCAACCCAACCGTGCTGCTCCAGCATCTCCGCGGCCAGTGAATGCGCGCTCACTCCACCATCGTCAAACGTGAGCATTGCCGATCCATCCACCAGCGGCTCTGTCGCCCGGCTCACACGCACGCCCGCGGTTGCAATGGCGTCGAGATGCCGGCCAAACTCCGCCTTCTCCAGTTTATAAACCGCAGCGCCATCGCCCGGAAATCCACTGGAATCCCAGGCACCGGGCTCCACCACATCGTGATACATCACCGAGAAGACATTCATAAGTGGATCGGTCCATCCCCATCGCCGCGATTCACATGCACTTCCGCTCCTGCGGGAATCAACTCCGCCAAGCCTTTCGACACGGCGAAAATAAAGTTCGAAGGTCCGTCCCGAAACCCGCAGCCCCGCAGCGCCGCAATCCACGCCGGATGCAGTTGATTGGAGATAATCAGATCCACCCCGCGCTGTTCCAGAAACCGCACCGCCGCGCCCATCACCGCAGCCGCATCCGTGGGCGCAGCCAGACAATCCGCAATCGACCCAAGCCGCATATTGCCGAAGTACTTGTCACCGCGCATCTGCGTATCCAACACCACCGCCCACCCCGCGGTCCCCACCTTCAAGCGGATCACGGCAGCATCTCGCGGATAGAACGCGTCCAGCGTGGTCGAATCGCGTGACGCAATCGCACCGTACTCCGCGAAGCTCCCGGACCAAACCGCCTCCGCCCAAGGCACAAACAAACCCGTCACCTCCCCTGCCGAGGTCCCCTGCAGTCGTCTCTGCACAAACCACAAACCAAGTGCGCCCAGCCCGCTATCAGCCGCAAGATCCAACGCCACCCGCCGTGCCGGACTCTTCCGCAGCACTTGAATATTCCGCAAAAACCCCGCCGCCTTGTTCACCTTGAACAGAAACGGCACCGCCCGCAATGTCCATCCCAGAGCATGCAACATCCGCGGCAACGGCTGATCGAACCCGCCCATCCCCAGCGCAAATAGCAGCGGTTCCTGCTTCAACGCATGACGAATCAACTGCAATCCCAGCGTGGCGTAAGCACGATCCGCCCCCAGCCCTTCCACCACCGGCAGCCGGTAGTGCGCCACATTCTGAGCCTTGCCATGAAGCCAGAATCGCTGCCGCCCCAGAATGTACCCGCCGCGCATATGGGCATCTTCAACGGCCAGAAAATGATCCGGCGCCGGAACCAATGGAAAATCGAAACCAGTCCCGGCGATTCGCGCATTGAACTCACACACCGCCCCCGTCCACTCTTCCGTGAACGGACGAATCGCAATCATCCGGCTTTCGATTCCACCAGCCGGGCAATCTGGCCGATCGATTTCATGCGCTCAATCTCTTCCGGTTCAAACTCAATCCCAAACTGCGTCTCCAACGCCAGAATCAGATTCAGATGCTCCACCGAATCCCAACGCTCAATGCTCTCCGGCGTCGACGCTTCCGTAATCTTTTCTGGCGGAACCCGCAGCACATCCGCCGCAGCCGTCCGCACCTGATCCAAAATGCTCATAGAAATCGAATCCAGTCCGGGCACTCCATCGGCTTGGTCAAATCGTAAGACCACCGCGAGCCCTCGCCGGTTTCCTCCACGCGTTCAAATCCGTGCTTAGCGAAAAAATCCTTCGCCGGTGCATTCTTCCGCGTAGGCAGGAACCAACCCTCCATCCGTCGAAGCCCACGCTCCACAGCCTCCGCGGCCAGACGAGCCAGAAACGCCGTCTCCACAGTGCGCCCAATTACCCGGCAACTCAGCAGCAGCGTATCGATCTCGCAGACCTCGCCGCGGTCTTCCATGATGGCCACGCCCACCAGGCCGTTATCGCAGTAGCGGTCCTTCACGCGAAGCGAATAGACCCGCGTGTGTTCGCCAGCCGCCGCAATCTCCTGCCCGCTATACCGCCGCGTAGTCAAATTGAACTGGTTCGTCTTCTGCGTCAACTGCGCCACCCGAGCCAGCGTCATCGGAGTAACCAGCGCAACCTCCAACTCCTGTTGCAGTGACCGGTAAAAGTCTTCAGCCGACCCGCTGCTCTGCCGCAGATCTTTCCGCTCCCGCTCCGCCGCGTAATATTCACCCCGCTGCGCATCTTCTTCCGACAGTGACAACCGCTCAAACACCGGAGCATCCCGCAGCGCCCGCGCATATCCCATCGGATTCAGAGGCAGATCGATCACCATCACTTCCGGAACCTGCTCCCGCACATGTTGCCGCTCCACCGGGTTGTCATCCACAAAAGCGATCGAATCGAGCCCGACGTTCAACTCCAGAGCAATCTCCCGAAGGTTCTGCGCCTTCTCAGCCCAGTTGATTTTGAGACAAGCCAGATGATGCCGCTGCAGCAGCATTCCCGGATGATTCTCAATCGCCTCCAGCGCATCCTGCGGATTGTTCTTGCTGCACACGGCTAGCAAGATCCCGCGTGAGTAGAAGTCCAACATCACGCGCTGCACCGCCTGAAACGCAGCGCCGGGATAGTCGGCGCCAAGCTGAATTCCTTCCATGCCGTCTTCGCCGATCACTCCGCCCCAAAGCGTATTGTCCAAATCGACAGCCAGCACCTTCGCAATCCGGCCCGTCAACGGATGCAGAAACCGCATCCACTCCTGCGCCAAGTGGATCAGATGGCCCGCCGCCACCGGCATCCGCATCGTCAACCACTTGCGCTCATCGCGCCAACTCTCGCGGCCGTACCGCGCAACCAGCGCGTCGTAGTCCAGTACATACACGCCGCGAAACTCGCGGGCCATAGCACGCAATTCCAGATTCAGCCGCTGCTTACCATCCCACTCGCCGCCGTCGATCTGCGAATCCAGCACTCCGCGCTCAGGCGTAACCGCACTTTCCACGGTATGCAAAATCAGATGCGCATTACTCCGATCGCGAAACACTCGAAGCCACTCCCGCAATGCTGCAATCTCATACGACTGCACAGCCATCACCACAGCCTGCGGCGCAAATGAATAGAGCGAACTCGCGGGCTCCAGAATCTCCTGCGCGTAAGCGTTGAAATCCCCCAACTGCACGTTCAAATCGATGCCGCCTACAAAAGCCGCGGCCCGCAACACCGGCACCACCGGCTCTACCGTGAATGACCGCAAGATCGCTAACCGGTAGGGCGTCCACGCAATAGCCCCGCGCAATTTCTCAAATCGCGAAACCACAAACCCAGCCGCGCCCGGACCCGGATCGCTCCGCCACATCTCAGCCAACGCGCGCGCCGCGGCTCCCGCGGCTCCCTCCCCAACCAACCGGTCGATCTCTTCCCTCAACGGTAGCGCCCCGACATGGAATACCACCGCACCTTCACCAAATCCGTAAACGATTTCAGCCCCGCCAGCGCACTTACCTTAGTGCCTTCCACATTGCTCCACCGCACAGGCACTTCCAGCGTCTTGAATCCCAGGTGCTTCGCGATGCAAAGGTCTTCCACATCGAAGCTGAATCCATCCAGAATCTGCCGCGAAAACACAGCCTGCGCCGCATCTGCGCTGTACAGCTTGAACCCGCATTGCGTATCGCGAAACGGCAAGCCCGTTAAAAGCCGCATCACCAGATTGAAAAACCGCCCGGACAATTCCCGGAATCCGGACTGATGCACCGCCACCAGCGAACGGTCCAGCGCGCGCGATCCAATCGCCACCGCCCCATTCGCATGCAGAGCCGCATCCAGTAACTTACTCAACTCCTCAATCGGAGCCGACAGATCCGCGTCGCTGAACAAGACCCACTCGCCTTTAGCGTCCAGCATTCCGTGACGTACCGCAAAGCCCTTGCCCCGATTGCCCGGATTCCGCAGCAACCGCACGCAGGCATGGGTGCGCCCATACTCCTCCACCACCGCCGCGGTAGAGTCACGGGACCCATCGTCCACCACAATCACTTCCACGAACGAATAGCGGGCCTGCGCCAAAAACGCGACGACGGCATCCAGACTTGCCGGAAGCCGCTTCTCTTCGTTGTAGGCTGGAATCACAATAGACAGAGAGGTCAATGAATAATTATAAAGCGGAGCCTGCCTCACTTTCGCGCATGGCCATCGGATTTTTGGCGTGCATCGGTGCAATCACCGTTTTGATCTGCGCCACTCCGATAGCTTCTTGGTGGGCCACCCGCCTCGCCGGTCCATGGGACGATCCCAAAGGCGATGTGCTAATCGTATTGGGCGGCTCCCTGCTCGACCCCGGTTTGCTAGGCACGAACTCCTATTGGCGCAGCATCTATGCACTGCAAGCCTGGCGCAGCGGAGGTTTTCACGACATCTTCCTCACTGGCGGCAGCGATCCGCAAAGCCCGGTAGCCACGCTGATGGCCGATTTTCTGAAATCCCAGGGCGTCCCGGCAGCGGCAATCCACGTAGAAACCAGATCCAACAGCACACGCGAAAATGCGCTGTACTCGAAGCCCCTGCTAGATCAACTCCCCGGCACGAAGGTCCTGCTAACCAGCGACTATCATATGTACCGCGCGCGCAGAGTTTTCGAGAAAGCCGGTATCGCCGTCCAACCGCGCCCCTTCCCCGACGCCCGCAAACGAGGCTCAACATGGATAGGCCGCGTTCCCGCGTTCTACGATGTAGTCATAGAAACGGCAAAAATCGTCTACTACCGCTGGCAGAACTGGATCTGAACGACAGACCAGATGCAGAAGGACGGCGGACGCCCTCGTCCGCGCGTGGCCCCCGGGCCG
>JANXXV010000560.1 GCA_025350445.1 Bryobacteraceae bacterium
GTCGATTGCAATGGCTGCGCCGGTGAGGCAAACTTCAACCGGGCAACCACCGGACTAGCGGGAGCTGCCGGCCAGACCGGGTCCTCGTACGCAGCTTTTCTGCTCGGACTCCCGGCAGCCGGAAATTACCATTTTCCGGGGGAATTCAGTTTCGGCGAGCCGTACTACGCCGGATTTGTTCAAGATGACTGGAAAGTAAGCCGCAAACTCACGTTGAATCTTGGTTTGCGATATGAACTTCCGTTCGCCAAGAAAGAAAAAGAAAGCCGCGTTTCGAATCTCTGCCTGACGTGTCCCAATCCCGCGGCCGGCGGCATCCCTGGCGCATTGCAGTTCGCCGGGAACGGACCGGGACGAACAGGAGACTCGAGCTTTCTGGGCCTGCGCAAAGACGCGTGGGGGCCCCGGGCTGGGTTCGCGTATGAGGCCGCCCACAGCCTTGTGATTCGCGGCGCCGCCGCGATCTTCTACGTCGCCGAGCGCGAAGGTGGCAATGCCGATCGTGGTGAACTGGGCTTTGGCGGCAATGCGACATTTTCGTCCCCGGACGGCGGCGTATCGCCAGCCTTCACCTTGGCCAACGGCTTTCCCGCCTTTCCGAAGCCGCCAAACCTCGATCCCGGCTTGGGTCTCTTCGGCACCGTTCCGTTTGCCGCGCGCTATGCCGGATTAGCGCCTAAGATGTACGACTGGAATTTGACGATAGAGAAAGGCATCGGTGATCACACCGTCCTTCGAGCGAGCTATCACGCTACGATGGGCGTCTCTCTGTTATCGAACCGGGAGAACCTAAACCAGGTAGACCCTAAATACTTGCCACTCGGCCAGGCGTTATTCCTCCCGGTCAGTTCCGATGCCGCGCAGGCTGCGGGGATCAAATCGCCATGGGCCGCATTTCCAGGGAATCGCAGCGTCGCGCAGGCCCTTCGTCCATTTCCGCAGTATACCGGCTTTGATCATGATGTAGACGCCGACACCACAGGCCACAGTACCTATCACGCGCTCAGTATCAGCGCGGATCATCGATACAACAATGGACTGTGGTTCATGACCTCGTACACGTTCTCCAAGCTAATCTCGAACGTACAGGGCGAAAACCCCGGACTTGGCGGCTTCGTCGGCAACGGCGACACAGGTACTCAGAACGCATATGACCGGCGTGCGGACAAAGCAATCAGCAATCAGGACGTTCCACATCACGTCGTGCTTGCCTACTCGTATGAATTGCCGGTGGGCAAGGGGAAGAAATTACTGGGCCGTTCCAATGCAATGACCCAAAGTGCGTTGGGTGGTTGGAAGATCTCCGGTGTCCACAATTATCAGTCTGGTTACCCGATGCGGGTGACTTCTAATCAGAATATCGGTCTTTTCTCGGGCACGATTCGAGCTAATATCGTGAGCGGCCAGTCGTTGGTGAACCCTTCCTTCACCGGCGACCCGAATAAAGCCCGCTACATCAACACAGCGGCCTTCTCGCGGCCTCCGAACTTTACGTTTGGAAATAGCGGTGCGATGCTGGGTGGATTGCGATCTCCCGCGCTAATATCGGAGGACGTTACCCTGGGCAAGGAATTCCCGCTCTTTAAGGAAAGCCAGCGGCTGGAGTTCAAGGCTTCCGCTTTCAACATCGGAAACAGAGTGCAGTTCGGAGGTATCAACAACAGCGTGGAAAGCCCCGACTTCGGCCGAATCACATCGCAGGCGAACCGCGCACGCGAAATTCAGCTCAGTTTACGATTGGTATTCTAATGTTATGCGTTTTTGGGTTCTACTCTTCGCCATTAGCCTGATTGCGCAGGATGATGAAGAGTTGGTGGCCCGTCTTGCGGCTTCGGCTTCCGAAGCGATGCGGACGGGCGATTACCTCTCAGCCGAACGTGCGAATCGAACAATCGTTCGGCTGAGACCCAAGCTAGCTGAGGCCCAAGTCAACTTGGGCCTCAGTCTATTTCTTCAGAAGAAGTACGAAGACGCCATCGGCGCCTTCGAGCACGGCCTGCACTTAAAACCGGAGATGGCAAATGCCTGGTTGTTTCTCGGCATTTGCAAATTCAACGTGAACCGGCCCCGTCAAGCGATTCCGGCACTTAGAAAATTCACTGCACAGAATCCCGGCGACTTCCAGGGTCAATATTTTCTGGGATTAGCTTACCTCGCATTCGAGCAATACCCGCAGGCGGCCACAGCTCTTATCGCGGCGCGCACCATCAATCCCGGCAATGTAGACGTGCGTTATCATCTGGCCCAGACCTATCTCGGTCAGGCACGCAAAGATCCAGCCAAAATCGATTCGCTATCGCGATTATATGAAGAAACGGTAAAGGATCTTGCCGCGATTGATCCGAAATCGTTTCGCATCGCTCAATTGCGGGCCGGTTACTTCGAAGCTTTGGGAAAGCGGCCGGAAGCAATCCAGGAACTGGTGACCCTGCTTCAGCATGATCCCAGAGTTAGAGGCCTTCACTACACGCTCGGTTGCCTGTATATTGAGGAGCTGCAGTACCAAAAAGCGCTGCGGCAATTTGACGCCGAAATGGGACTCGACGCTCCTTACCCGCGCACCTACTTCCAGCTTGGCCACGTTTACCTGGCTCTTGAGAAACCCTC
>JANXXV010000563.1 GCA_025350445.1 Bryobacteraceae bacterium
CTTTTGAGGAACTCGCGCAAGACGGACTCGCTTCCGGCGGCCAAATCCGCCGAGTTTCTAGTTCGATTGGCGCCGCCGGAAGCGGCCTTTGCGCTTCTGAGGTACTGAGCAACAATCAGAGAGGCATAGTTTAAAAAACCAATGACGACAGACAGTGTTGCAATCTTAGGCGTTGAACTAGTGGGGTTGTGTCGCGAAAATCTGTCTAACAGAATAAACCAGCCGATGGCCATGCCTGTAGATTGCGCTATTTTAGCGTTAACACCAATGGCTACCAGCAAAATCACTGTTACAAGATAAGCCACAACGCAGGCGCAGATAAAAATCCCGCCGCCAATGAAACCAAGCGTCCGGGTCGGAAAAACGGGATCATTCACGTCTTCCATCCTATGCGTATCAATGAACAGCTTGTACTGGCGGAATCGGTGGTCCATACCTAGCTTCGCACGTCCGTATTTGTCCCAAACTCGGCGCAAGTGCGGTTGATTGGTTCATAGTCCAGTTAGTTAGATCCTGCAGGTACCCGGGGAGATTGGTACGATAGCCGGCAGCTGCAGTTATTCCGACCACTGCGCCCCAGGCGAGCTTGCCCCTGGGCGTCTGGTCTAGCGCAGAGCTAATAGCTAGGCTGATTGGTTGCGTGACTACAGGGCTCGAAGAATCCAAAGCTATCGATAAAGGGCACAGCAGTGTCAAGCTGGTCGGGGGTGGCTATCACCGTGATGCTCGTTCCCGGTGCAACGACCTGAACAGGACCTTTTGTGGGTTCTTCCCTTTGTGAGAAGCTCGCTTGTTCCATTCTTTCGAACGCCTCGGTTGCTGTTTCTCCAACCGGGTCTGGAAACTCCGCCTGATCGTCTGACATCATTTTTCCTTACTGTCCGGCCTTCTCAGCGTACCGGCGCAAGGCGGGGAAGGGACAGAGACCGATCTTTTTTGCGTACTGGCCAGGCTCCGGCCCGCTGGGCTTTTGGTTTCGCGCGGGCCGGAAGGCCCTGTCCCAGGAGAGGGAGAGGCAAAGAGGGTGAAATTTGTACGTTTGACGTCACTCATCTATAATGGTATATGAGACTGGATGATAAGGAGTTATCGCGACAGGGACGCGGATCGTCTCGCCGCCGGCGAAAAGATCCGCCAGTGGGAACCGTTCCGGCGCCAGGCCGAGCAGCGTTTGCGAATTCTCGACGCGGCGTCTTCGCTTGGCGATCTTGCCGCGCTCAACTCCAACCGGCTGGAAGCCCTAAAGGGAAACCGCAAGGGACAGTATTCCATTCGGATCAATGACCAGTGGCGTATCTGTTTTAAGTGGAGAAAAGACGAGCCCGGCCCATCGAGCGTTGCGATTGTTGACTATCACTAAAGCGAAAGGAGAAGACCATGGCACGCACACCCATACACCCCGGAGAAATCCTCGCCGACGAGCTTGAGGAGAGCGGAATATCGGCCAAGAAGCTGGCCGACGTTATCGAAGTGCCGCCAAACCGCCTCTATCAACTTCTCGCGGGAAAGCGGAACGTAACGGCGGACACGGCCCTGCGCCTCAGCCAGTACTTTGGCATGTCGGCAGATTTCTGGATGAACCTCCAGAGCGCGTATGAGCTTGACCTGGCCCGCCAGCAAGTCGGCAAGGCTATTCAACGAATTCCAAAGCGCAGCCAGACGGCGGAGCCGCGGCCCGCGGCATAGAGAGAGAGGCTAATGGCACTGCACCCGAATTTTCCATCGTCGCCCTACGAGACACTACTGCCGGACGTGCGCTGGTTTCCGGCGGCGGAAGAACTGCGCAGTACGGCCTATGAAAAGCTGCTCCCGCCTCTGGTCGCCAAGGTGCGCGAAGAGGTGAAGGCATAGCGCGATAAGGCTTATGCCGGAGCATCTGCTACACCATGCGCAATGCTGCGCTGGTGGTTCGATACCGACCACCTGATCGAGCAAGCTGACGGCTCGCAAAGCCAGTTTCGTTACTACTTCGCACAGCGCGAAGCGGTCGAAACCATGATCTGGCTCTATGACGTGCGTGGGACACGCGACAAGTTCGACTTGCCGCGCTTTGACGCCTTCGG
>JANXXV010000641.1 GCA_025350445.1 Bryobacteraceae bacterium
CGCAGTACTCCGACATTCGCAATCTCTACGAACCCATTGGCTGGAGCACCTACAACTCCATGCAGATGCGCCTGCAAAAACGTCACTCGTCCGGCATCAATTTCCTGGCGGCGTATACACTTTCCAAGAGCTTGGTGAGCGGTGGAGGTTACACCGGACTAGGCGACGATGCCGCCGGTTCGCGGCCGCTCGACACGAACAACCGGCGCATCGAAAAACGGCTGGCAGGCTTTGACACGCCGCAAAATCTGGTGTTGGCCTGGGGCTATGAATTGCCGTTCGGCAAAGGCAAGCGGTTCCTGTCGAGCAGCGGCCGCGGCGTGAACATGCTTGCTGGCGGCTGGCAGGTAAACGCTATCCAACGCTATGTCTCCGGAACTCCCATCGGCGTGGGCGGCGGTGGCGTAATCCCGCTCTCGAATGGCGGCAACCGCCCCAACGTGGTGCTGGGCACGCCGGCTCGGACCAGTGTCGCGCGCGGCAATTTCGATCCCGCGCGCGACAGGTACCTGGACATCAACGCATTCGCCCAGCCGGCGCCCTTCACGCTTGGAAACGCGCCCCCGGTCCTGCCGAATGTCCGAAACTTCGCGCTGTTTAATGAGGATTTCAGCGTGCTGAAAGACATCAGCCTTCATGAGGCTCATCGGCTTCAGTTCCGCGCCGAATTCTTCAACATCTTTAACCGTGTGGTCTTCGGCGGGCCGTCGGCCAATATCAACGCACCGGCGACGTTCGGCAAGATCGGAGGGCAGGCCAATTCTCCGAGAAATATTCAGCTTGGGTTGAAGTACATTTTCTGATACGGACAGAACCTGTCAGGCTTCATGCGATCTGCCTGATTTGTTTGAGTCAAGTCGAGTTTGCGTCGATTCTGCAAACGCCGCTCCTAGCCTGAGTGTTCCGTCTCTCGTAATAGTTGTCAAAAGCTGTGTCCTGGCTTCCCCTCCCGCTGGCTGGCCACGGAGTTCGCTTAAAGGGCGCGACGGACACTCGGGCAGCAGAATCACAGGCGCTTCCCTGCCAAGGGAGACATTTCAATTTTGTGTTGAAATCGGCCCTTCGTCAATTGACCATCGCACCAATTCCTGCTAGCGTAAGCATAACCATGGGTCTTAAATTCTATACTCTAACCTTACTGATTGCCACGTCCATAGCATCAGCGCAAGTAAACACTTCCGTCATCGCAGGCAGCGTGACCGACAACACTGGAAGCGTAGTGCCCGGCGCCTCAATCGCCGTCCTGCAAATCGGCACCGGCCTGGAACGTAAGACCTCCACGAACGCCAACGGAGAATACGTCATTCCTCAATTGCCTCCGGGCAGCTATGAAATCACCGTGCAGTCCGCAGGCTTTCAGACCGCCCGCGTCACCAGCATCGCCCTTACCATTGCCCAGCGCGAAGTAGTCGACATCTCTCTCAAGCTCGGCCAGATCAGTGAACAGATCACCGTCTCCGCCGAAGCCGCGCAGATGAAGGAGGCTGAAACCGCCTCACTGGGCCAGTTGATCGAACGCCGCGTTATCCAGGATCTACCCCTCAACGGCCGCAATTACCTCTCGCTCGGCTCCCTCTCGCCCGGCGTGGTTCCGCAGATCCCATCTTCGCAGGGACCGGCCAGCTTCATTTCCTCCACTACCCAGCGGTCCGATCGCAGCATCCTTGTCGGCGGCCAGCGCGAAAGCTCCACCAGCTATCTTCTGGATGGCGTCGAACTGCGCAACCCCCGCATCGGAGATAGCGCCATCAATCCATCGCTGGATCTGATTCAGGAATTCAAGATCCAGAGAAACTTCTTCGAACCGGAATTCGGCAGTTCGCCCGCCATCATCAACGTAGCCACGAAGGGTGGCACCAACGAACTTCACGGTAGCGCTTACGAATTGTTGCGCAACGACCGGTTCGACGCCCGCAACTTCTTCTCGGCCACGCCCGAGCCCTTCAAGCGCAATCAATTCGGTTTCAGCGCCGGTGCGCCCATCCTTAAGAACAAGCTTTTCATCTTCGGGAATTATGAAGGACTGCGGCAGCGGCTCGGAGTGATTCAGCGCGGCCTGTTCCCCACACAGACACAGTTGGGCGGCAACTTCGCCGGACAAGCGCTGATCTACGATCCGCAGACCTTCGACCCCGCGGCCGGTACCCGCCAGGCGTTCCCGGGCAACATCATTCCGGCGTCCCGAATCAATACCGTCTCAAAGAACTTTTTCCCCTACATACCCGTGACCAACAACCCCACGTTCCAGGGAGCGAACCTGGTAGGTACTCCCATTCAGAAATACGACGACAACCAGGAAACCATCCGGGCCGATTGGCAGGTGAATTCCAAACACTCCGTGTTCTTTCGCCAGACCTGGCAGAACGGCCCGCTGGAGCCGGCATCGCTCACCCCGTTCGGCGGGATTGAGGTGGTCTCGAAGGGCAGTAATGAAGTGGCGCAGCTTACCACCTCTGTCACTCCAACCATCGTCAATGTGCTTCGCCTCTGGCATAGCTACGCCAATCTCTTCGGCCAGCAGGTTCTCGCGTCTGAGAACCTTGCGCAGAAGGTCGGCATCACAGGCGTCTCCACCGCACAGCGCAATTGGGGGGTTCCGGGCGTCGGTTGGCAAGGCTACTCGGGAATCGGCAGCACCGGAAACACTCAGGGCGACGTCATTAACAATTACCAGATCGCCGACAGTGTCTCCTGGATTAAGGGAACCCACAGCTTGAAGTTCGGCGGCGACGTTCGCCAGTCCCGCATGTTCGTCGATTCCGACAACGGCCCCCGAGGCTCTTTTAACTTCACCGCCGCTTGGACCGCCGCTCTCAATCCGCAAACCGGCAATCCTGTGGTCGGCACCGGCAACTCCATCGCGGATTATCTTCTGGGTAATCCTTCCAGCATGAGCGGCGCGGTCGGAACCTCCCAAACCCACTTCCGTTTCTGGACTTATAACTTCTACGCGCAGGACGATTGGAAAATCTCCAAGGAACTGACCATCAACTACGGACTGCGCTACGAATACGCCGCTCCCCCCGTTGCCGAAGAACTGAACCACGTATTCGGCTTCGATTTCAACACCGGCAAACAGGTCTTCCCCACGCTCGGGCAGATTCGCAATTCCATCGTCTCTCCCGACTACAAGGATTTCGCACCTCGCCTCGGCCTTGCCTACAACCCCACCTGGGCGCCTGACTGGGTATTCCGCGCCGGATCGGGCATTTACTTCGATCAGACCCAGATGAACGAAGTGCAGTTCACCACCAACTCGCCGCCCACATTCTTCCAGCAGAACTACACCTACACGGGCCGTGGATTGCCGCCAGCGCAGTTCGGCGTCAACACGCTTCCGGTCACGGCCGTGCCGCCCATCGACAACAACTACAAAATTCCCGCCGGCACTAACATATTTGCGCAGGAACTGAATGGCCGTAAGCCCCACGAGTATATGTGGAACGCTTCCGTGCAGCGCTCCATCGGGACGAAATGGCTAGCCGAGGCCGCCTATATCGGCTCGCAAGGCCGCCGTTTGTCCAAGCGATACAACACCAACGCCCCCGTCACCGCCGCCAGCCTGTATAAAGTCGATCCCTCCGGACTCCGCTTCCAGCCTTCCACCGGCATCTCGAATATGTTGTATTCCTCGCTGTCCGGCAAGTCGACGTTCCACGCCCTGAATCTGAAACTGGAGCGCCGTTTCAGCTCGGGATTCTCGGTCCTAAGCGCCTATAGCTGGTCGCATTCCATCGACACCGATTCCGGCGGCTCCTTTGGCAGCCCGAACCTCAACCCGGCGAACTTCGCGCTCGACCGCGGCAGTTCGGACTTCGACATTCGCCACCGCCTCTCCATCAGCACTCTTTACGAATTGCCGGTCGGCCGGGGCAAGCGCTGGCTGAACGCATCGAACCGCGTTGCCGATGCGGTTGTCGGCGGCTGGCAGATCACGGTCCTCACTGTGTATCAATCGGGAGTCAATCGCAGCGTCACATCCCCCAACACCACAGGCATCTCTTATGTAACGCAGCGGGCTGACGCGACAGGTATCGATTCCGGTTCGCCCTTCTCACTGAACGGCGCCACCATCACACCCGGCAAGGACTTCGGAAGCACCAATCGATCGCTTTATTGGTTCAACCCCAAGGCATTTTCGGTCACCGCGCCTTTGACCTTCGGCACGTCGGGCCGGGACCTGATCGCCTCGCCTGCATTCTGGAATTGGGATGCCTCGCTGTTCAAGGCGTTTCACATCACCGAGCGCGCGCAGTTGCAATTCCGCGCGGAGTTTTTCAACGCGCTGAATCAGGTGCGATTCAACCCCGCCAATATGGACGCCTCGAGTCCGTTCTTCGGTCAGATTCAGGGTGCCCAGGCGCCGCGCATTCTGCAATTCAGCCTGCGCGTGCAGTTCTAGGACCCTAACGAAGCTCCGCGAGCGCCGCATTCGCCCGCTCGCGGAGTATCTTACCGCCTTGGCGGGCCGCTTCTTGCAGTTGGCTTCGAGCTTCGGCTCTCCGGCCCGTGATCGCATAGAGCCGGCCAAGCCGATAGTGCAGCGACGGCTCGTGTATGACTGGCTCAGCCAGTGCAGCCTCAAATTCCCTTACGGCCCCCGCTACGTCATCCCTCTTGAAAAGAACCGATCCGAGCGCGCCTCGTGCCCGCGCCTTCAACCTCGATACCGCGGCAGTCCACTCATCGATTCCGGCGCGCCGCGGAGCCTTAATAGTCTGAAGCAACGCCAACGCGCGCCGGGCCGCGGTTTCGGCGGCATCCAGCTTTGTCGAGCCGTTTGCCAGCAGATCGGCGAGTTCCACCAGCAGCGGAACGTAGTCCGGTGCGATAGCCAAACCGTGCTCCACCGCCTCAATTCCCTGCGGAGCATCACCGCGGGATCTCCATTCGCGGGCCATCAGTTCGCACACCGGCAACAGCAGGGTTGACGCCGGAAACGCACGCTCGAACGCCATGCCCTTTTCCAGAACCGGCCCATCGAGCACATCCAGATAGGCATCGTATTCTTCGGGGGTATCTGCCTGCAAATCGGGAAGAAACTGGGAGTATACTGGAAAACTCATTGCCGTGAATACCGCAAGTAGCCACGCCCGCTGCATAACGTTCATTGTAGTGTGGCGAGCCGTAGCTGTCGCGCAGGTGCCCGACCTAATTCCTCTATTACCACCAACCACGCCAGCCACTCAGGCAATCCGGGTTGCTTTGCTCGCCGGGGACGCGGACCAGGTTACGGCCAGCGCCGAGTACCTTGATGCTTCAGCGAGGCCGCTCTGGCTGGGCATTCTGGCGATCATGCACAACGACCCGAACAAAGCGATTCGGATTCTGCGTCCCACCGGGGAAGCGAAAGCGCTCGGCGTGGCTTATTATGTGGCCGGTCAGTATCTCCTTTTTCGAGGTCAAATGGCGGAGGCAATCCGCCGCAACCCGGACGACTTCGGCCCATACTACTATCTCGGCCGGCACTATGATACAGAGCTCGACAATCCTGAAGAAGCTGTCCGCTGGCTGCAAAAGGCTCTTGAGCGGAATCCAACCTATATGCAAGTACAGTCGTTTCTAGGAAGCAGCCTTGAGCGTCTCGGCCGCACCAAAGAAGCGGAGAACGCATACCATTCGTCCGAGACTCTGCCACACTCTCAAATCGGGTTGGCGCGCCTCCGTTTGTTAGACGGCGATTGGGCTTCCGCACTCGTCCTTACGGAAAAGGCGCTGTTAACGAACCCGCGCGATCTCGCGGGCCAAAAGCTGGCAGCGCGTATCTACGCTGAAGCCGATCGTCCCCGAGACTCCTTGCGAGCCTTGGAATTTGCGGCGAACCTAGCCCCGCGCGAGGCTTCGATACTGTATCAGATCTATCGTACGTGCCGTGCACTCGGCGAGCCCGCGAAGGCTGCCGGGGCCCTCCGGGAGTTCGAGCGCCTCCGCGCCGTCTACGGCCTTCAGCCTCAGTAGTGCGCGATGTTCCACGCCATCCTCGAGGCATCCTCGAGACGTCAATTTGACGGGACTTGCATAACCGTGAGAGAATTCGAATATCGTCATCGAATGTCGAAAACGAAAAACGAGCATGAAATCTTAGCGGATGACAAGGACCTCTATTCCGGTCTCATCCGTCTCCACGTATTGCATCACGCGGTGGAAGAGCCCATCTTCGGCTTGGGCATGATCGAAGAACTTTCGCATCACGGTTATTCTATTAGTCCGGGAACGTTGTATCCGCTGCTTCACGGTTTGGAAAAGAAGGGATATTTGCGGTCCTCCGAACAGGTGAACGGAAAGTCCCGGCGCAAGGTCTACCGCGCCACTCCGCTGGGCCGGAAGGCGCTCATCGCGGCAAAAAAGAAAGTGCGCGAACTCTTTCACGAACTGATGGAAGGCGATTAGGCGTGCGGAGCAAGCAAGGCCTTTGCGCGGCGGCGATGATGATGGCCTCCAGTCTGCTATCCGCTGAGGAGTTGACGCTAACGCAAGCAGTGGAAGCGGCCGCAAAGAATTATCCGGCGATCCGGGTTTCTCAAGAACAGATCAACGCGGCGGCGGCGGGAATCCGTCTGGCGCGAACGGCCTATCTACCGCGCGTGGACGCCTTCGCGGCCATAAACCGCGCCACAAGAAACAACGTCTTCGGGATGTTGTTGCCGCAAGGCATCCTTCCTTCGATCTCCGGCCCGGTCTTGGGCACAAACACCTTTGACTCCGCGTGGGGTAGCGCCGTAGGAGGCTTGGTCCGCTGGGAGCCATTTGATTTCGGCCTCCGGCGAGCGAATGCCGGTATCGCCGAAGCAGGCAAAGCGCAGTCGGAGGCCACCCTCAAGCGCACGGAGTTTGAAATCGCGACGGCCACCATCGACACCTATCTCACATTGGCCGCGGCGCAGGAAGCAGTGCAAGCAGCCAGCGCCGGGGTCACGCGGGCGGGCAGCACTCTGCGTACGACGAATGCTCTAGTGAATTCGCAATTGCGCCCCGGCGCCGATTCTTCCCGGGCGGAAGCGGAACTTGCGGCAGCGGGAACACAGTTGATTCAAGCCCAGCAGGCCGTCGAAATCGCCCGCGCGGCTCTCTCGCAATTTGTGGCAGTGGATCCGGCGAATATCGCAATTGCCTCTTCACGGTTGCTTCAATTGCCGCCGGAAACGGCTCCGCCGGCAGCCAACTTCCAGACGAATCCCGTCCTTCTCGAGCAAAACGCCACAGTTGAGCAGGCCCGCGCCCAACTGCGAGCATTGGGGCGTTCGTATTTCCCGAAGTTCGCTCTTGAGGGCGCGGCGTACGCGCGCGGCACCGGCGACCAGGTGGACGGCACACGGCTGGGCGGGCTCAACGGCCTTGCACCCAATGTGCAAAATTACGCAGTGGGCTTCAGCGTGACTTTTCCCATCATGGATATTGCGGCAACCCGTGCCCGCGAAGCCGCCGAGTCCGCCACCATTCGCGCGCAGACTGCCCGATCCGAGCAGATTGTTATCGAACTGCGAACGCGCTGGAATATCGCGCTTGCCCAATTGCGGGGTGCAAGACAGATCGCGGCCAACACGCCGGTTCAAGTATCGGCCGCACGCGCCGCAACTCTACAGTCGACAGCCCGTTACGAATCTGGTCTTGGCACGATCGATCAAGTGGCGGAGGCGCAGCGGTTGCTGAGTCAGGCGGAGATCGACGATGCGCTCGCTCATCTGAACGTGTGGCGCGCGCTGCTTGGATTGGCAACCGCCGCCGGCGATCTTCAGCCCTTCCTGGCGGAGGCCACCAGATGACTGACAGGGCCGAATGCGTCTAGTCTTAGCTGCTCTAACAAGACCGGTCACGGTTGTAGTGGCGCTGTTCGCCATCGCGCTTTTCGCCGGGCTGGCGCTGCAACGCATGCCGGTGGATATCTTCCCGCAAGTCGGCGATCCGGCCATCTACGTGGCGCAACCTTACGGCGGCATGGACCCCGCGCAGATGGAGGGGTACATGACTTATTACTACGAGTACCACTTCCTCTACATCACCGGAATCGAT
>JANXXV010000753.1 GCA_025350445.1 Bryobacteraceae bacterium
CTGACCGCTGCCAGCCATAAACTGGCCGAAGCAATGTATAAGACCGCCGGTCCGCAATCGGGAGCACCACAAGGCGATGCTCCGCCACATACGCAGGGTACCGACGGCGGGAAGCCCAAGGACAACGTGGTAGACGCGGAGTTCGTGGACGTAGACGACAAAAAGTAAAGGAGGGCGGGCACCCCCGCCCGCAGCCCGGCCCCCAGGCCGGGCCCCCTCACGATTATGGCTTCCAAGAAAAAGGACTACTACCAGCTACTCAGCGTCGAGCGCGAAGCCAGCGAAGACGATATCAAGAAAGCGTATCGCCGTCTTGCGCGCAAATACCACCCCGATCTGAACCCCGGGGACAAGGCCGCTGAAGAGCGTTTCAAAACCGTTCAGGAAGCCTACGACATTTTAAGCGATCCGAAGAAACGGCAGATGTACGATCAGTACGGCTTCTATTCGGATACCGCGATGCCGGTCGATGGGTCAGCCGCGGGAACATACGGCCAGAATCCGAACATGGGTTTTGGAGGCTTCGACTTCTCCGATATGCCGCACGGCGGCGCCGGGGCGCAGCACGAAGCATATGGCGGCGCGGCGGGTGGCGGATTCCGCGATCTGTTCAGCCAGTTCTTTGGGGGACGCGCCGGTCCACAGGAAGGTCCGTCTTCGGTTCCGGAGAAAGGTTCGGATCTGGAATACGGACTGAACATCGATTTCTGGCAATCCATCCGCGGCACCCAAGTGAAGCTGAATATTCAGCGGCAGGATTCGTGCGATACCTGCGGCGGCACCGGATCGGCGGGTGGGAAGGTGACCGTCTGCGGGCAGTGCAATGGAACCGGCACGGTGAATCAGATGGCCGGAGCGATGAAGTTCAATCTGACGTGTCCGAAATGCAATGGGAAGGGCCGGCTGAAGAATACCTGCCCCACTTGCCAGGGGGAAGGCCGGGTGTCCCGGCAGGAAAGTGTCGAGGTGCGCATCCCCGCGGGGGCGCAGGCGGGGTCGCGGTTACGGGTCGGCGGCAAGGGCAACGCCGGAACATACGGAGCGCCGGCGGGTGATTTATTTATAACTATCCAAGTGCAGCCGCATTCTTTCTTTGAGCGGGACGGAGACAATATCAACATCACTGTCCCCATCTCTGTTCCCGAAGCTGGGTTGGGCGCGAAGATCGAAGTGCCGACCATCGACGGGAAGGCGCTGCTCAAGATTCCGCAGGGCACTCAGAACGGGCAGAAGTTCCGGTTGCGGGAAAAGGGCGTGCTCAATTCCCGCAAGGAAACACGCGGCGATCAGATAGTGCAGGTTTCCATTCAAGCGCCCAAAGCCCAAGATGAACGGACGCGGGAAATCCTGCGCGAGCTGAGTGCGCTGCATCCCGAAGATCCGCGGGCGGATCTCTGGGAAAAGGTGTAGCAATGGCGAAGAAGCGTTCGAAAGGCGCCTACATGATTTCGTCCGTGGCGGAGCAGTATGAAATCCATCCGCAGACTTTGCGGTTGTATGAACGCGAAGGCTTGCTGGCTCCCTCGCGCAGCGACGGCAATACGCGGCTCTATACGGACGAAGATCTGGAACGCCTGGAAGTGATTCTACAGTTGACCCGCGAACTGGGCGTGAACCTGGCGGGCGTTGAGATTATTCTCAACATGCGCGAGAAGATGGAAGCGATGCAGCGGCAGATGACCGAGTTTGTGAATACGCTGAACAGCGAGTTCATCGTTCGCGGGAAACCCACTGAGCCGGCCGGGCAGAACTCTTTGATTCGGGTTCTATCCACAACGGCTCCGGTGATGACCGGCGGCATCAAGAAGTCGAACCGAAAGGCGTGAACGGCAGGGCTCGCCGGGGCAGCGGCTAAAGCCTAGCGCATCGTTTCCAGATACGCCCCGGTGGTGGCATCCACATACACCGAGTAGTTGCTCATCGATACCGATTCGCCCCACACCACGCGCCACGCCAGGTCCGGAAATCTGGCAGTCTGTTCCAAAAGATAGAACATCGGCTTACCGGGATTCTTCTTCACATAATCGGCGCTTTTCGTGAGTGCGGTTGCAAGCGCTTCGTCGGAATCGATCTTGAACGCGGGAATCACCCACGGGGTGACTTGACCGCGCGGGCCGCGGTAATCCTCGTCGAATCCGGAAAAGATACCTTTATGTAGATTTCCGCCGCCTTCGACGACGGAGTAAGTAAAAGTTTTCGACTTCAGCTTGCTGGGGGAGATGAAAGTCGCCTCCCAGGCGCCGGCCTTTCCGGGTTCATCCTTCACGCCATCCATGCTGATGCTGGACAGGCGGAGGACTTGAACGTCGGTTGCCCACATGCGCGCCGAGGGGTACATCTTATAGAATGCACTTCTGCCGGAGATGGCCTCTGGAGGTTTCTCCGGAGCCTTCTTCCGCTCCTCCGTTGATGTGGTGGAACATCCTGCAAAAAAGACGGTGGCGAATCCAAGGAGGATTCCGGCCCGGAGCGAAGTCATACCTTTATGGTAAACCGTTGCAACACACGCTGCTTCTATATGGGATAATTCAACCAAGATCGAGGTGTGCCCTTATGAGTAAAGCCTACGTGCTTCGCAGCTTTTTCGGGCTGACAGTGGCCCTTTGCATGTCCGTACAGGGAGTTTTCGCGCAACGGGGTGGAGCGGCTCCAAGCACTCCGCCGCCGGGCGGGAGCGGGGGAAGCACTGCCCCGGGCGGCGGCACTCCCGGCGGTGGAGGCATCACAACTCCGGGTGGCAACTCAATTCCTGGAGTTGGTACGTCGCGGACACCGCAGCAACCCACGCAGCAAATGCCGGAGATGCAGCGGCAAATCTATGTTTCCGGCAAAGTGTTGATGGACGACGGCACCCCTCCGCCGGAACAACTGGTGGTAGAGCGGGTGTGCAATGGAACTCCGCGGCCGGAAGGATACACCGACTCCAAGGGCCGGTTCAGTTTTGCCCTGGGGCAGAACTCCGCAATGATGGCCGACGCCAGTGTTGGGAACATCGGCGATTTCGGCGGGGCCAGCCAGAGCAGAAGCAGCAATCGCGGATTGGGGGGGCTGGGCGGCGCGAGCGGCGTGAGCGAGCGCGACCTGTCGGGATGCGAAGTTCGTGCGGTGTTGGCGGGATTTCGTTCCGACGTTGTCAGCTTAAGCGGACGGCGGTCGATGGACAATCCGGAAGTGGGCACGCTCATCCTTCACCGCATGGCCAAGGTGGACGGATACACTTTCAGCGGTACCAGCGCATTTGCTCCCAAGGATGCGAAGAAGGCGTACGAGAAGGGACGCGAGGCGGCAAAGAAAAACAAGCTGCCCGACGCCGAGCGGGAATTTCAGAAGGCGGTGGACATCTATCCGAAATACGCCGTGGCCTGGTATGAGCTGGGATTGGTTCACCAGCAACAGAAGCAATTGGATGATGCGAAGAAGTGTTACGTGGAGTCTCTGAAGGCGGACTCCAAGTACGTCAGCCCGTACGCTCAACTGGCGCGGCTCTCGGTGGCGGAACAGAATTGGGAACAGACGGCGGAATATAGCGGCAAGCTGCTAAAGCTGAATCCGTACTTTTCGCCGGAACTCTACTTCTATGGCGCGGTGGCGAATCTGAACCTCAAGAATCTGGATGCGGCTGAAGAACAGGCCCGCGAAGGGCTGAAGATGGATACGCAGAATCGAAATCCGCGAATGAACCAGGTGCTGGGCGTGGTGTTGGCTCAGAAGCAGGATTTCAAGGGCGCCGCCGAAAGCATGAAGAGCTATTTGAAACTGGCTCCGAATGCGCCGGACGTGGGCCAGGTAAAGCGGCAGCTCGAAGAAATCGAACGGCAACTGGCGCCTGAGGCGGCAAGTACCGTCAAGCAACCCGAATAGGCAGTTGATTGTGGATAACTGGTATGCGTGGCGGAGTAAGGTGGCTCTGAAAAGACGATCCGTCGCGCGAGGCAGCGGCGATGGTGAGGAATCGATTGGGTGCGAGGTTTACCCGGTCTGTGTTTCGGCGGGCGGTTGCCAGAGACGCATGGGCGTGTCCGGTCTGGTAGTTACTGTCGCCCATTAAGACAGGGAAACGCCGCGGTGTGGCACGAACTACGTTTGCGGCATCGGCGGAAAAATGGCAAACCAGTTGTTGCGGGCCGGATACGGCACCGCCGCAAGGGCAAGAGGTGGTGGAAAGCTCCGCCAGACAAGCTTACCTGCAATGGGTGAAGCAATCGGAAATCCAGGAGCAATACACCGAAGTGGAGTGAGGTGGCTGGGTTTCCGCATCCGTGGACCCAGACAATCGGTGGCCTGAAACGGTTCCAGGTGAGAGGGCTGGTGAAAGTTGGAAGAGGAACGATCTGGATGGCACTCACTTGCAACGTTCCACAATGGACCCGGCTCAGCACTACCCTATAATGTAGTGTCCGCAAATTGGCTAGAGTAGCGTCTACGAATTAACTGGACAGATCGAATACTACGGTTCCGCGCAAAATCTGCGTTAACCGGCGTCGATCGGGAGCTAATACTGGGCGGCACATAGTTATTGGCCGCGGATGGACGCGGATGGACGCGGAGTGTGGGGTGAGCCCCTCGGGTGAGATACAACTTGGCCTGTCCAGCTATTTCTTGGACACTACACCAGGCACTCGGAATGGATGGCGCTTGTGATCCGGGAAGCCGAGGCAGGGGCCTCGGCGCGGACCAAGGGGTCCGCCGTCCAAGAGGAACGAGGATCTATTTCCAGTTAATCCTCGTTCCTCTTGCGTTTTGACCTTCCCGCCTCCGCCGGATGAGGGCCGGGTTGCGGTACGTTTCCGGGCCCGACACGTCTACTTCCATGTTGACAGGAAATGGGGAAGCCGTAGCCACGTTAGGTACAAAAGCGGTCACCGGACTAGATGAAGCCGCTCTGATTCGGGCGGCGCAAGGCGGCGATCAGTACGCCTTCGAGCAACTCGTCCAGGCCTATGACCAGAGTGTGCTCCGGCTCGCGCTGAACCTCCTCCGGTCTCCGGAGGACGCCAGCGACGTTTATCAGCAAGCGTTTCTGAGGGTGTACCGCAACCTGCATTCGTTCCGTTTTAATTGCACTTTCCATACCTGGTTGTATCGGATTGTGACCAACCTGTGCCTGGACCATTTGCGAAAGCGCAAGGTGCGCCGCGAGGAACCGACGGTGGTGGAAACCAGTGAGGGTCCGGTCGACCGCATGGAAGTGGTGCAGGAACAGCGGGCTGAGGGAGACCCGGCGAGGAAACTCCTGAGCCGGCAGTTGGGATCGCGCATCGATCAAGTGCTGACAGACATGACACCGCGGGAAAGGATGGTTTTCGAGATGCGGCACTATCAGGGGATGCGGCTAAGAGTATCAGAACACGCGGGGCGCGTGATCGTGTGAGCCAGAAACTGGAATCAGTCTTGGGCGCGATCGCCTGACTATGAGATCCTTCAAACCAGGCTAGGCAGGCAAGCTATGACCGACAAATGTTTGGTGCCGAGGTG
>JANXXV010000763.1 GCA_025350445.1 Bryobacteraceae bacterium
GCTTCTTTCAGCTTCGCCTCGCCTCTTACGCCTTGCGTTTCGCTACGGTTGCCGTCATCGGCCCCGATTGGCTCCTTTCATCCAATTAGATTCTGCCCATGCTGGGCACACCCTCGGCGCGGACCCGGGGGGCCGCCGTCCTGGGCTGTCTAGTCATTTTGAAGACACTACGCGCTGTGGATAGAATTGGCACAACAGACACAACGGGGTGAAATTCGTCCAACTGCTGCTCCAGAGGTCCTACACCGGATCCGGCGACACAATGCCGAAGGGCCAGATCATGGCGGACGGAATCCGCGAACCCATTACGAAGCAGCGGATTTTGAAATTTCAATTGGACATGCGATCCAGAGGTGTCGTCCTGACGGCGGACCACGGAATCGATCGCGTGCGAAATCACCTGTCGGTGGGATTGATCTCTCTCACCTTGTAGCGTGAAACGAAGAGGCGGCAACTGCTGATCCAACCCGCTGGCTGTCCATGCCGTTTTTGTCTCCATCGCGGACGCGAATCTGGTGCCTCCCCCAACCAACGATTACCTGCCGGGGGGCCGGCGGTTCAGCCGGAGCCTCCAGGTGGACACGCCACCCCACTTCCTCGAGGTAGGCCGGCCTGCTAAACGGAAAAGAAGTAGCGCGTCAGATGAAAGAAAATCGGCGCGGAGAAGCAGAGCGAATCGATCCGGTCGAGCACGCCGCCGTGCCCGGCGATAATGGTCCCGAAGTCCTTTACGCCGTGATCGCGCTTAATCGCGGACATGGTGAGGCCGCCGGCAAAGCCCATCAGCGTGATGACCAGACACATCGCAGCGGCCTGCCAGGGAAGGAACGGCGTCGCGCTATAGAGGGCCGTGCCAATCGCGGTGGCAAGAGTTACGCCTCCCAGAAATCCCTCCCACGTTTTGTTGGGGCTGATGCGCGGAGCAATCGGCGTCTTGCCCCAAAGCTTTCCGCAGACATACTGCAGCACGTCGCTGAGTTGGACCACCAACAGGAAGTAGAACAGGAGTTTGGCATTCTGCCCCGCGTAGCCCGGAATATTCAAGATTAGCAACGCGGGCGCGTGACTCAGGCAGTAGGTGCTGATCATCAACCCCCAATGGATTTGCGCAGTTCTCTCAAGGAAGTGTTCACTGTCACCGGCGATTGCGGTTCGCGTGGGGATGTACAGGAAGGCATACACCGGGATTAGGATGCTGAAGATTCCGTACCACTGAATCCAGAGTAGAAAATACTGCAACGGTGTGAACACATAGAACGACCAGAAGAGGGAGCGGTGGTCGCCGCGATTGGTTGGCGTAAGCGTGATGAACTCGCGGAGCGCCAGAAACGAGAATAGGGCGAATAATCCGATTACCGTTGCGTCGCCCAGAGCGAGTGCTATGCCCAACAGCGCACAGAGAACCCACCAGGCGCCGATGCGGAGGTTCATGTTCGCCACCGCGGCCAGCGCGGCATCGGAGTGAACCGAGCGTTTCAGAATCTGCCCGGCTAAGGTGCCGGCCGTCAGGAATCCGATGGTGAGGCTGAAAAGCCAAGCCATGCTCATAGGTCTTTCAACCGGCAGAGCGCGTGGCGGGCACGTTGCAGAAACTCGCTCTTGCCCTCGTCAACCGCGGGGCGAATCGGCGGTCCAAACGTGACCCGGCTCAACAGGGGTAAGGGTAGAAATTCTCCCTTAGGCAGGATGCGGTTCAGATTTTCCAGATAAACGGGAACCGCTTCGATGTCCGGCTTCGAACGGCAGAGATGATACAGGCCGGCCTTGAATTCGCCCACTTCTTCGCCGGTGCCGCGGGTGCCTTCAGGGAAGAGAATGAGCGAACTTCCTTTCTCAAGCTCGTCGAGAAGCGGAGACAAAATGTTGCGCCCGCCAGTGAGTCCGAACCCATTCCATTCCACCGCCGGTTCGGGCCTTGCAACCATTACGGATTGAAAAACATTCGTCGCCAGGTAAGACCGCACGCGGTTCCGCTCCCAATATTCCCGTGCTGCCACCGGGCGCGTCCGGTTGCG
>JANXXV010000781.1 GCA_025350445.1 Bryobacteraceae bacterium
TGCTCCCTGCACGCGCAACTGCCCCTCATCCCGCCACAAATCAGCACCCAAACCCGAGCTTCCCGGGTCATCCGAAGAGAAGTTTCTGGAGAGTCTGTCGGAGATAGAATTTCTCGAACGTAGAATCAATAACTTACGAACATTGCATGGTCTGTAAGTGATTGATTCTTGGTCGAAAACAGCTTCATTCCGACAGACTCCTAGAGGCTATTGAACTCCTGCATAAGGAGGGCATCCGGCTTATGATGCTGACCGGCGACAACCAAACGACTGCGCACGCGGTCGCTCGCCAGCTAAAGATAGATGAAGTCGAAGCCGACGTGCTGCCCGAACAGAAAGCCGCAGTGATAAAGCGGCTGCAAGGCAAGGGACATGTTGTCGCGATGGCCGGTGACGGTGTTAACGATGCGCCAGCCCTGGCTCAGGCGCAGGTCGGCATCGCGATGGGCACTGGAACCGATGTAGCGATGGAGAGTGCCGGAGTGACCCTGGTGCAGGGCGACCTCCGTGGGATTGCCCGAGCTCGCCGACTGAGTCGCGGGACCATGAGCAATATTCGTCAGAACCTGTTTTTTTGCGTTCATTTATAACGTTCTCGGCGTACGCGTAGCGGCTGGCGTGCTGTATCCCTTTTTTGGTTTGGTAATAAGCCCGATGATCGCCAGCGCGGCTATGACGTTCAGTTCGCTATCGGTAATATCGAACGCCCTGCGGCTCCGGAAGCTGTCTCTTTGACCCGGACGGCTTGCCTCCATGTGTCGAAGTCGATGGTGGCAAAGTCGCTTGGCAGGAGTTGACTCGCCAGCTGTTACGCCGGCGCGTAAAAAAGCTGCCACCTCGTAGTCCGGGCCTTTTAGCATCCGGACTACACAGTTAACCAAACGTGCACTCATCAATGGAGACGCCGAGAATGTTACTCAAGAGGGGTTGTATACGTGCTGGTTTCGCGAGTCAACAGGCGACATTGGTGCTGGTGAGAGAACGTGCTTTCGGGAGTATTAGCCATTTCGCGGATACTTCCTACCTCAGCAGTTAACCGGGAAGCTGAAGACATTCGCGCAGAAAAAGTTTGGCTCCGAAAATAGTATGCGGTCGGCTGCCCTTTTGGTAAACAGCGAAGTCTTTGAAACGTTGTCTCTTAAAAACTAGAGAAAAATTCAGAGAGACCCGGATCACACTCCGGTGGGCTACGAAAAGAATGATCTTTGAACAGGGAGCGAGGCCTTGGCTGGTTCCAGGAGAGCAAGCTTCCCCGTATGCTCATTTGGGATACCAGATAACCAGAAGCACCCGCAAGTCGTTGAAAAACATTTGGCTCCCCGAGAGAGACACAGATCCGAACTCTCGAGTGGAGAATTTCGCCTGAACAACATTCGCCGCCGAGTCGTACCAGTTCGCAACAGGATCTCGTTGCGATGGACAAAGTTGCCTATTGCTCCTCGTTCTTTGGATGCGCTTGGGACTGCCGGGGCACAACCAGTGTTCGCTCGAACCGCCGCAACCCAACCTGGGCATTCAGGAAGGACTATTTTCGAATCGCGCGGGAACGGGTATCCTGCGAACCGGCAATCCGCCATCCAGGATCGCGCGCGCAATCACCGCGGATTCCTCATCCCGCGATGCGACAATTCTGATTAGTGCATTTACTGCACTATTTGAAGTATGATTGTTGGTAATGCGCCGGCAACTTCGAAGACCAGATCTCGCACGTGTTGCGCAGTTGGTTGTGCTGCTGTCAAATTGGGCGGTTGCGTCTCCGGCCGTTCACGTTTCTTTCGCCTCGCCGTTGACAAAGGTTTTTCTGGACGAGGCGCCCCCACCCGAAGCCGCTTCCAGTTGGACCGTGTCTCTGGCGCGCGGCGAGCAGGAGTCCTTCCAGTTGCTGATAACCGCAGGACCAAAGCGGGTGGAATCGCTCACCGTTCACAATTGGGTAGAGAAAAAGGCGGGCATCGACATCCGGCTGAGCCTTGTGGGGTATGTCCAGACCGCGGCCGGCGATTCGCGGCCATGGGCGAAGGAAGAGCCGGCCGGCCGGATCGGCTGGTGGCCGGATCCACTGCTGCCATTGCGGGCGTTTGACGTTGGCGCAGGTGAGACGCAGCCGGTTTGGATTCGAATAGAAGCACCGCCGAATGCGCGGCCGGGCGCCTACTCGGGCATTCTGCGGGTGGAGCAGAGCGACACAAAATTGGCCGAGGTCCGGTATCGCGTCCGCATTTATCCGGTGACGTTGCCGCGCCGGCAGCAGCTCAGGAACGCGTCGTTCATGCCGGCCGGCAACTTGTTCGCTCACTACAATACGCCGGGCGGAATGGAGAGTCCGGCGTTTTCCGAACTTTACCGGCGTTGGGCGCGAGCGGCCTTCTCGCAGCATCTCGGTCCCACATTTGACATGATGATGGGCTGGAATCAGGGCGGCATCCGGACGCGGACAACGGCAGGTCCGTTGGGTCCGACGGAGGACATGCTTTTAGGCCGCCCAGGTCACCTGGTATGGCCCGTGTTAGGGAAGAAAGGGAATTACGACTTCCGGCTGACTGACGAACTGGGGGCGATCGGGCGCGAATATGGCATGCGCCGGTTTGCGGTGGCGATCTTCGACCGAGAGACGACCTGGCAACAGCAAACCGAGCAAACCAAGCTGGACATGGCAGATTTCATCCGCGCCTACGGCGCCCACCTGAAGGAACGCGGATTGTGGGATGCGGCCTACGTCTACAACGTGGATGAGCCCCCGGAGAGCCAGTGGGACACGGTCCGCAACAATCACGCATTTGTGAAAAGTATCGCCCCGGATCTGAAAACGTGGCTCTGTCTCAACCAACCTAAAGCGGTGCAGCTTCTGGAATCGTCGGCGGACATCTTGGACGTTTACATCCGTCAATTCGAGAAATCCGGCGTGGATGAAGTCCGCAGGAGAGGGAAGCAAGTGATCTGGGCGGTGTGCGTATGGCCGCACGGGCATCCGAACCTGTTCATTGAATATCCCGCAGTGGACGCGAGGATCATCGGGTGGCTGACGTATCGCTACGGCATCTCCGGGTTCGAGTATTGGGGCCTGAACCAATGGGGCGAGAATACGGGCAAGCTGGATTGGGCTAACTTCCGTTCGGGGGACACGCGAACGCGGTGGCAGCGGACGAAGTGGCCGTGGGGAGACGGTTGGCTGTTCTACCCCGGCGAAGGTGGGGATCCGCTTTCCTCGATCCGGTTTGAGAATTTGCGAGATGGTTTCGAGGACAGTGAGTTGCTCACCCTGTTGGCGTCGCGCGGTGGGAAAAAGGACGCGGACGAGCTCGCGGCTAGCGTGGCCGGTTCGATTGAATCGTACACGGGCGATTCACGCGCCTTGAATGCCGCTCATGTAAAGCTGCTGGAGCGGCTGTCGTCCGTGAAGTAGATCCATTATTAATGCAGTAATCGAATATACTAGAATGCCATCTGACATGCTCGATCTCAAGTCGCATGCCGCGTCTGCCGGCGCGAAGACACATGACGTGCTGGATAAGGCGCTGCGGCGGCTGGCGCCCACACTGGTCCGCACGCTACAGGATCTGGTCCGAATCCCTTCGGAGAATCTTCCGCCCGCCGGAAACGAGCTGGCATGCCAGCAATACGTGGTCGAGCAACTCGAGAGTCTCGGGTTCCCGGTCGATATTTATGGGCTGGATGACGTAGAAGGGTTGCGAACGCATCCGGAGTACTGGCCGCGCCGCGAATATGCGGGCCGTCCGAATGTAAATGCTGTGATGGAGGGTACGGGAGGCGGCAGGTCACTCGTGCTCTCCGGCCATATTGATACCGTGCCGGCGGATACCCCGGTGGCCTGGACGCACGGGCCATTCGAGGGAGCGATCGCCGGCGGGCGGCTCTTTGGGCGTGGGGCGTGGGATATGAAGGCGGGTGTCGCGATGAACCTCACCGTCCTTCGTGTTCTGCGAGACGTTGGGGCGCGTCTTGGCGGCCGTCTGATTTTCGAAACGGTGGTGGATGAAGAGTTCGGCGGAGTGAACGGAACGCTGGCGGCGCGTCTGCGTGGGTACACCGCTGATGCGGCGATCATCACGGAACCGACCAGCTTGCGAATCTGTCCGGCGCAGCGTGGCGGCAAAGTGGTACATGTAGAATTACGCGGTTCCGGAGGAATGCTCTCGCCGGGCGAAACCTCGGGGCGGGTGACGGAGCAACTGGCGCACCTGCTGGCAGCCGTTCCGGCCTTTGCGCGGGAGCGGGAAAGCCGTGTGCAGGTGCATCCCTACTTCTCCGGCTGTGCCGAGCCGTTTGCGGCATGGGTGACCAATATCGCCACCGGGAAGTGGGGCTGGACGCAGCCCATCACGGTGGCGGAGCGGTGCCGCGTAGAGCTCTACTTCCAGGCGATGCCGGACGAGAGTCATGAAGAAGTGCTGAAGGATTTTCATCAATGGTGGCGGGCAACGCAGGACGCCCGGCCGGATCTTTTCCGGCGCGAGCCAGTGCTTGATTTCCCGATGCGATGGCTGCCTGGCTGCGCCCTGGCCGCGGGCCATCCGCTGGTGCAGGAGTTCGCGGAAGCAGCGCGATCGGTAGGCCGAAATGCGGTGGTGGAAGGGCTAGATGCGCCAAGTGACATGTACATTTTCCAGCGCTGTTTTCAGATGCCCGCATTGATGTGGGGGCCGGCTGGCGGCAACGCGCACCAGGCCGATGAATACGTGGAACTCGATTCGTTGTTTGAGGCGACCCGGGTGTTGCTGCACATGGTGGATCGCTGGTGCGGAGTGGAGGTGGCGCGCTTATGACGGCAGAAGCGCCGCCCACTCATCTGAAGCGAATCCTCGACCTGAAGCTGCTGGTCCTGTTCGGGCTGACGTTTGTCGGGCCCACGGCGCCGTTTCCCATGTTCGGCATCGTCAGCAGTATGTCGCGCGGGCATATGGCGCTCGCCTACTTGCTGGCAATGGTCTGCATGGCACTCACGGCATTCAGCTACGGCAGGATGGCTACGGTGTTCCCCACGGCTGGATCAGCGTATACCTACGCTCAACAGACGCTGCATCCGCTGGTGGGGTTCCTGACCGGCTGGGTGATGCTCTTAGACTACGTGCTGATTCCGCTGATGAGCGTGATCTATCTGACCTTGACTGCACAGCGTTTTTTCGCTTCTGTACCGCAGGCAGTGTGGCTGATCCTGTTTTCGACTTCGATTACGGTGATGAACCTGTTCGGCCTGAAGGTTGCCAATCGCGCGAACTTCGTGATGTCTGCAGTCATGATGGCGGCGGTTGCATGGTTTGTGGCGGTGGCGGTAAGAGCGCTCGGGAACGGCGTCGGTGCGGGAGTGTTGCTGTCAACGAAGCCGTTCTACGATCCGGCAACATTCTCGGCAGCACAAGTGATGAGCGCCACGTCGGTGGCTGCGTACAGCTACCTGGGCTTCGACGGCATCAGCACGCTGGCCGAAGACGCGCGCGATCCTAAGCGGGACATCGGCCGGGCGACCGTGCTGGTGTGCTTGTTCTGTGGCGCGCTGTTTATTTTGCAGGCGTATCTGGGACAGCTGGCGTGGCCGGATTTCACTAGTTATCCGAACACGGAGACGGCGTTCCTTGATGTATCCAAGCGGGTGGGCGGCGACTCCCTGATGCTATTTGTCTCAGTGGCGCTGGTGGTGGCCGGTGTGGCAAGCGCGGTCACCGGGCAGGCTAGTGCGTCCAGGCTTCTATTTGGAATGGGCCGCGACAAGCTTCTGCCGGGACTCTTCGCCTACATCCATCCCAAGTACTCGACGCCGACATATGGAATTCTATGCATGGGAGTGGTGACGACGGCATGCGGATTTCTTCTGTCGTTCCAACTGGCCGCCGAAGCAATCAACTTCGGAGCCCTGCTCGGGTTCATGTGCGTGAATCTCAGTGTCATCAGCCGCTTCTATATCCGGGACCGCGCGCGGCGAGGGTGGGATGTGGTGCGGAACCTGGTGCTGCCCGGCGTTGGTTTCGCGGTCTGCTTCCTGATCTTTATCAATCTCTCGCGAACGGCCACCATCATCGGGATGATCTGGGCGGTGACGGGATTGATTTATATCGCGGTGCGAACTCGCGGTTTTCGCGCCGGCTCACCGGTTCCCACGTTTGCCGACTGAACAGCCGATGCCCGGAGTTAGTATAGGATGAAATCCCAATGGCCGTAACCTTCACGACGAGCGGCGCGCTCAAGAAATCCGCTTTGCGCGAGGCGAATGAAAGGCTCGTGCTGAACACGATCCGGCAGAATCCGTCCCTGTCGCGGGCAGACATCGTACGAATCACGGGACTGTCGCCCAGTTCGGTCACCTTTATCGTGAAGCGTTTGAGAAACGAAGACATCATCTGCGAAGACAAGACGGAAAACTGGGCACAAGTGGGACGGTTGCCGACGGCAATACGGCTGCGATCGAACGCGCGGGTGGGAATCGGCGTCGAGCTAAGCCTGGCCGGAGGCCGGATCGTGGTCGCCGACTTGAGTGATGCGATTGTGGCGCGCAAAACCATACCGTGGCACGCCAATCACGGAGTGTTTCTCGACAAGGTTCATAAGGCGCTCCTGGCGCTGACGAACCAGTACACCCCGGATCAAATTCTGGGGATCGGTGTTGCCCTGCCGGGCTTCATCGACCGCTCCACGGGCCGTGTAATTGCCGCTGAGAATGTCCAGTGGTTCGGCGTGGAAGTAGGCGAGATCCTGCGGCGCGATCTGAAAGTTTCGTTGTGTTTCGAAAATGGAGCCAAGCTTTCGGCGCTGGCGGAGATGTGGCTCGCCGATCGGGAGAGGAAACCGCTGCGCGACTTTGTTTCGGTGACGGCGCGCGGCGGACTGGGCACCGGCGTCATTATCAATGGCGAGATACTGCAAGGCGCGAGCTTCGGCGCTTCCGAGTTCGGGCACATTCCCTTGTATCAGGATGGCCGGCGATGTTCCTGCGGAAATGCCGGATGTTGGGAACAGTACGCATCCGACTTTGCATTTGCGCGGCTGTACAGCGAGCGCGCGGGACTGGCGGACAGCGAGCTGACGCCCGAAGCGATCATCGCCAAGGTGCGGGCTGGCGACCCGCTGGCAACCGAGGTGCTTCGGGAAACCGCGAAGTACGTCGGGCTAGGCTTCGTCAACCTGGTGATGGCTTTCAATCCGCAAGCGATCGTGGTTGGGGACTACATCGCGGATGCGTGGGACTTGCTGGAAGAGACGGTGTGGGCTGTGCTGCGGAGTCGCGTACCGGCTTACTATCTAAGCGGAATTCGGATTCTGCCTTCGCGGCATCGGGCAGATGCGCCGCTCGCTGGCGCCGTTGCACTGGTGTTGAGCCGCTTCTTCAACAGCTTTGACGACGGACGCGAGAAGGGGCGGGCAAAGTCAGTGGTGATGAAGGAATCCTAGTGGACTTCGCAAATCACAGTCTCGCCGGGCGCGAGAGCGATTCTGCCGCTTGCGATGATCCTCTCACTCCGCAGTTCCCGAATCGCCCGTGACTTGCCCTGAGCATCTTGGACCACCACAGCTACCGGGGCCGAATTGAAGTTTGTGATGTATTGCAGTTGGCGTCCCTGTATGGCCGCGCTGCGAGACTCGATCATCCAATGAGCAGACGGCGCCACAAGCCGGACGCGCCGGTCGCGCCTTACAGCCGCCTGTTGGAACACCGCATCGAGAAGCAGAGAGTATTCTCGCGCTGGGATGCGCGCGGCGGAGTAGTAAAGCAGCCCCTTACCGACGTGGATCGCGGCGAGGGATAGCTTGCCGCCCGGAAATTGGAACAGAGTTTGCGTGTCTCCAGAGAGCTCCACTTCTTGATGGCCAGCTTCGGCCTGAAGGCTGCCGATGGCAGAAAACGGCGTGCCGGGCGTGGCTTCCGTGACTACGTAGGCAACGTCTGCGGAGGAGACGCTCTCAGTGAAGGTCTGATCGTAGCGTTGTACCCGCTCACCAGACGCCTCGGCGCGGAGCGATCCGTCACTGACAACATGGATTCCGAAGCGGCTGAGGTAATCGCGCGGGCGGTTGTACTCGTCGACGCTGAGCGAATCGGGTGTGAGGAAGACCTGTCCGCCTGCGGACGCGAATTCGCGGATTCGCTCGACCACGGCCGCGGATACCGCGTGCGCACCGGGAACCAGCAGCAACTTGAATTCGCCCAGACGACCGCTGAGGATCTGTCGCTCGGTAACAAACGTCACCTTGGCGTCCAGGAACCGGCTGGCGGTGTAAGTTCGCTCCAGGTCGCTCAGATAAGGCGTCCGCTCCCACGCAAGCATTTCCGGAGGGATCTGCAGCGTAGAAGTCTGGGAATACAGAATTGCAACCTGCGCGGGCTGTTCTACAAAAGCAGCGATTTCCCTGCGCAGTCTGCGGGCATCCAACGTGGTTCGCAGCAGGTCGTCGATACTCTCCAAGCTGTGTTCCCAACTATGCGCGAGCGAGCTTCGAATGGTGCTTACGAACTCGCTGGGCGGCTGCGAAGGCCAGTGAAAGAGCTGCACCACAGACTTTCCGTGGAGAAGATGCTGCATAAGGTTTGACACATTTTCCAGGCTCATTTCGGGGTCGGCAATGGGCTTGGGGCGTTCGGAAAGCGCCACCTGCAGATCCAGGCCCATGGTGCTGCCCCCGCCTTCATGAATGATCACGTCATCCACTTCGTTCACGATGCGTTCTTCATCGATGCCGGAAACGCCCGTTCTACCAGACAGCATGCTGGAACTGCCGCCGGCCGCCAGTGGCATGGATGGATCGTATTTGCGGACAGTGTCGCGAACCCACAGCAGGTGGTCCGTGAAGCGGTCCTGGTTGAAGCGCGCCCAGTCGTACCACAGCCCCCGGTCTGTACCCGGAAGCGGACGTGCGTTCAGCGTTGCTGGCGGAATCACCTGGTCGAACGACGCATATTTGGTGTTCCAAAGTTCGTTAGCTCTTTCAATAGTCTGATGCTTCGCACGCAGCCAGCGCGCGAACATCCGGCGGCTCTCATCGCAGTAGCAGATGTAGGTCAGTTCGTAGGCGAGAATGTTGTAAAGCAGATTTGGATTGGATCGAAGTTTCGGTATGTTGATGCGGATGTACTCTTCCAGCGCCTGCCGGATATAGCGGCTCTCCAGACAGATGACGACGTTCTCCAGCCGGTTCCCGCCCATGGAGTCCAGATCCTTCACCAAGTGGCCGCACCATCCGTCCCATCCCACCCGGTGCGTGTCGGGATATTTATTGAAGGCCTCATAGACCGGAGAGTCTTCAATGGTCCAGCGCGATCCGCCCCCCACTGAGTAGCTCTCGATATGCTGCAACGGAGTTGCGAAGAACCGCTGGAGCGCGACGCTAGGCGAATGTAGGGAGATCACCATCAGCGGATCGCCATCGGCATCGCGGAAATACCAGCCGCGGCTCGGTGCACCGCGAAGTTCAGGCAGTGCGGGGATGGACGGCTTGGCGGGCTGCGTATCATCCACTTCCGGCAATCGTGTCCGGGAATTCAACCGATCTTCGACAAGCTTCCGTTCGTCGCGGCAGACACTGGCGACATATTTGAACATCCGGGACTTCTGCTCGTCGTTATTGAACCAGGCCAGCAGAGGACGGACGTGAAGCCCCAGATCCGCGATCACCAGACGGCGTTCGCTGTAAATCGTGTCCAGCCCCTGCATCTGGGCCGCACCGATGGCATCGCGCAACCGCTGCGTTTCCCGTTCCGCGGAATGCCGCAGCGCCGTAACGCGGGCTGATTCTGGGACCGCATCCGGATCGGCCACCTGCCTTACGGTAAACCAACGATCCTCAATGGAAGTGACAGCATCGGAAGCGGCGGTCTTCGATCGGCTGGCGGCAGGCTCGTCGCCTTCTATCAATCTCAGATTGTCCAGATGGATGGTGAGCGGCAGCCGGTCGCGTCCAACGGAGAGCGCGAAGCGGACAATCCCTTGTAGCGCGATCTCCCGCGCCGTATTGGACGCCTGCATGTGAGGCAGCCGTACTTCGATATGGTTCCAACCCTGCAGCAGAAGAATTTTGCGATTCGCGTCGAAGGAGTCGTGCTTCGCCGCTTTTCCCGCGTCGCCGCCCACCTCGTCATAAAGGTTCAGCGATATTTCTTTGGGTTCGGCGGAGCCGCTGTGGATGTCGAACGCGAGGCGATCGAAGCCGGACCAGTCGCGGCCCAACTGAACCGAACTCAATCGAGTGTGACCCGCGGTGAACGCAACGCGCGCCGATGTGGGCCCGTGAGTAGACTGGAGACGGCTGAGCGCCATCGGTCCCTCCCACTTGCGGGAAGAGGCTGGCGATTCAAAATCATCAAGGACCCGCACGCGTCCGGTTGCGGCGAGCAGCGGTAACGCGAGGAAAGCCGCGGAACAGATATGGATATTTCGTTTCATCTTACAGCTCAAGTGCGCGGCTCAAACTGCCGGCGTTCCGGAAGGCATCGTTGCTGCCGCACAGGCGGTAAATCGAATGCGTATATTCGAACGCCGGAGGCGGCGGAGTAATGAAGGTGAGTTGCCTGGGCGCGACCAGCGCGGCGACCTCGGGAATGTCAGTCGTCCTCAGGATGTTGAGGAATGCCGGACCGTGCCAATGGCTCGATGGTGGATCTTCCAGAACAACGCGAGTGATACGGGGATCGAGCGCAGCCGCGTAAAGCGCGGGGATGGCCATATTCCGGCGGCCGAACACACTCAGGGTCTTGATGGGCAGGCGCTCTGCCGTCACCAGATAGTCCACTGACCGGAGAATATCCCACACTTGCATCGATTCGAGAGTAGCGCCAAGGATGGCGGCGCTGCGTTTGGTGTTCGCCAGACGCGTGCGATCCATACGAAGTCCAATTCCGCGAGGTTGGACAAAGAGCACGATCAGACGGCCTAGCGCCGATAGGACACGGTCGTAGTTCACCGGGTCGATAAGGTCGTCATCTCCCTCCACCCAAATCAGCGCTTCGGTCACACCTTGCCTGCGCGGAAGAAGCAATTGACCGGACACGCGGATTCCCGGCTCCGTTGTGAACTGCACGCGGAACGATTCGGCATAGCGTTCCGTCCAGTCGCGGCTCGCGGTTTTCGACACGTCCGCCGGTGGGATAGCCGTCGGAAACGCGGCGAATGTTTCTTGCCGCAGCAGCGTCAGCAGATCCTTCCTGCGTTGCTGCCAAGCCGTGGCCGACCGCCATGGCCGCAGGGCGGTCGATGCGATAAACCGGTGTTCCACTTCATCGTTGATTGCGCCGCTCGGAAAGTGATCAAGCACGGTGAGTGCTTCCGGCGTTTCTCTTTGGATGACTCCTTCGTCGAACGGCGTGGAATCGTTACGCAGCCAGCGGTTGAGCCATTCGTTGGCCTCTTTGCGGAACGGCACGATGTCCTGGTGCGGCGAGTCATGCTCGTATTCGGCTACATGGTCGGCTGCGTTGTGCAGGGCGTAGATGCGGCGTACGCGCTGATAGGCGTCACGGTAACCGGCGGGTGGAAACATCTCGTCCCGCAGCGCGCCGAGCATCTTGAACGGACGTGGTGCAATCAAACCTCCGATGGCCGGAAGATCGAGTTGAAAGCGGTTCGGGATGTAGAAGCAGTCGCAGTTTTCCTGGACGGCGTTGAGCGCGAGTTGCGTCTTTGCAGTCCATGTACCGCAGACCGATGCCACTACCTGGATACGATCGTCCACGGCGGGCAGGTACCAGGAGATGATTCCGCCGCCGGAGATTCCAGTGACGCCCAACTTGCGGATATCCACTTCGCGCCGGGTCTCCAGATAGTCGATTGCCCGCATGCCGTTCCAGACCTCCGGACCAGCGGGCGTGTAACCCAGCGAGAGCCAATGCCACATTTCCAGATTGTAGATGCCGTGGTGGATGCCCGGCACTTCCGCGAATTCGATGGTGTCCACCAGGAACGCCGCGAATCCATGTTTTGCCAGCCAGATGCCGTGATGCTGGTATCCAACCTTTGCGCCGGCCGGCGACGGATGGTGGCCACAGAGATAGAGAACCGCCGGTGCCGGAGTATTCGATTCGGGCAGGTAGAGGTTTGCCGTGACGTAGACCTTCGGAAGGCTCTCAAACACTACTTTTTCCACGCGGTAACCATCGCGCCGGAGAACGCCTGTGGTTCGCGCCTGCAGCGGCGTACGGACGGGGAGCGGATCCAGTCCGAGTGAAGACAGCAGTTGCTTGCGCAGTTGTGGGCGCTTGGCGGTCCACGACTGTAAGTCGGTTACGTCACTCAAAGATCGGTCCGTGATCTCTGCCGCTTTGTCCTTCAGGTACTGGTCGAACTGCTCGCGCAACTGCTCCGGGGTTCGACGCACGGGTCCGGTTTGCGCCGCCGCGCGACGCGACTCCGATAGCGCCAGCATTGCTCCCAACAACGATCTTCGAGTCATGTGTCCTCCCCTATCGGTTCTCCATGTGCCGGTAATTCGCCAATCAGCGGATCCAGCCAGGCGCGGAACAGTGGCGAGATGGGCTCAGCGGCAGAATGGCGCCACTCGACAGGAAAAGGCCGCTCGCTGAGTGCCGCCGTATCCAGATCCACCAGCCACGTTGTGATGACGTACTGTGCAGTAGGTTCCCGAACAACGGATACCATTAGGTGACTGCGCCCATCGGCAGCGGCTGCCAGCGCCGCAGCGCCGCACATTCGCGGTTCTTCCCGGTCGCGCGGCGAAGCGGCGGAGCAGGACCGCCCCAGCAGCCCCGGCTTTTCGCTTCCCGCCCGAATCTTGAGATCGCGCATGATGAGCCAGGCGAGGCGATGGCCCAGGTTCATCGCCAGGCTTCCTCTGGAACCCGGCCGGACATCGGCCCCAAACGGTTCTCCGGTTTCGTCCGGTTGTCCTTCACAAACCGCCACAACGCAACGTCCGAAGCGTGTGAACGTTCTTTCCACATCATCGAGAAATTGCCGCGGCGCGAGCGTTTGTTCCGGGAAGTAGATCAGGTGCGGTGCGTCCTGCTCACGTCTTCTCCCCATGCCACAGGCGGCGGCAAGCCAGCCAGTATTGCGTCCCAGAATCCCGACCACATCCGCTTGTCCCGGAAGCGCCCGATTATCTGCTCCCACGTCGCGCAATGCGCCGGCGAAGAACCGCGCCGTGGAAGCGTAACCGGGTGTATGGTCGGTGCCGTACAGGTCATTGTCGATTGTCTTGGGAATTCCAATCACCTGCAGTTCGTAGATAACGTCACGGGCATGCCCGGAAATCTCCGCCGCCGTTGCCGGGGAGCCATTTCCACCGGTGTAGAAAAACCACCGGATGTCATGCGCGCGGAAGACATCCAGCATGCGGGGAATGCCGTCCGGTGCCAGCGGCTCGCGCAATGTGCCGAGCGCAGACGCCGGTGTCAGCGCGGCGGCCTGCAGTGTTTCCGGCGTCTGCGCTGCCAGATCGACGAAGTCTCCCCGCAGGATGCCGCGGATTCCGAAACGAGCTCCGTAGAGCCGCCGGATTGACCTGCGTTGCGCTTCTTCAATCAGCCCAACCAGACTGGCGTTGATAACGGCGGTGGGGCCCCCGCTATGTGCAACCAGAGCGGCTCCGTTGAAGCCCGTGGTCACCGGCCGGCCTCAAAGGCAGCCGTACCGCCAGCCCTGGTTATGGAACGTGCCGCGGCCTGCACTCCTGCGGGGGCACACTCGGGTACAGATCCGCCGCCGGGAAACTGGGAGAGGAATCCGGCGTTGAAGCAGCCACCCGCGCCCGTGGTGTCCACCACTCTTGCCCGCACTGCGGGTACGCGCAGTGCGCGCCCATTCTCGAACACATAAACTCCCTTCGCGCCCATTTTGACCACTACTGTTGGAACGATATCACCTGGACGGCGAGCCGCGGCCGCTGCGGTTCGCTCGCCGGTGATGGCGAGAGCCTCCAGTTCGTTGGGCAAGAAGATGTCCGCGCACCGGAGGGTGTTCCGAAGGTTCGAATCCCATCGGCCGATGGGATCATGGTTGCAATCGAGCGATGTGGTGAGGCCCAACGCTTTGGCCTTGCGAAAAAGCGCCGGCGCTCCCGAATGCAGATGCGTCAACAGGAAGTAGTGACCGACGTGAAGATGGCGGCTACGCATGAGGTCGGCGTCTCGAATGTCGCGAGGCCGCAACAGCGCGAGCGTTCCAGGGAAAGTAACGCCAGCACGCTGCCGTCCCTTGGAGTGCCGGATGGTGATGCCCGTCTGGCCGGTTCGGTGCCGGCGCAGGCCGCTGAGGTCGACACCGCCGGATCGTAGCCGGGCTTCGACGATATCTCCGAATGCATCTTTGCCGATGATTCCCGCGAAGCCAGTGCGTGCGCTCAGCCGCGAAAGGTTGAAAGCGGTGATGGCGCTGGATCCACCCAGAACAAGATCCATCTGATCGGCAAGTTTCTCTTTGCCGGGCGAGAGATCGATGACGCCATTCATCGGCAGATCCACATTGGCCTCACCAGCCACCAGGCAATCCAAGCGCGCCTCAGGATTCATGGATGTGCACTCCGCGGACGACACGATTGATCACTCCTTCCGGGCTGGGATTGTCCGGATCGAGCCCGATGGCGAGGCTGAGGTGGAAGGCAAGCAGTTGAGGGAAGACGATTTCGAATGAAGTCCGCAGCGGGTCAGCAAGAGTAGGCGCCATTGCTGGAATCAGCAGATCGCAGACGATCGGTTCACCTGTGGACTCGCCAATGGCGACTACGGTGCCCAGCCGCTTCTCGCGA
>JANXXV010000788.1 GCA_025350445.1 Bryobacteraceae bacterium
CTCAAACTTCGCTCCCTTGCGCACCAATCCCGACTCGCTCGCTGAGTTTCGCCTCATCACGTCGAATCCGTCCGCTGAGTATGGCCGCAGCAGCGGCGCGCAAGTGGCCATGATCACCAAGTCCGGTACCAATGAATTTCACGGCTCCGCGTTCGAGTTCTACCGCACGCCCAGGCTGAATGCGAACGAATGGCAAAACAACTTCAGCGCCATCGGCAAAGCGCAATTCGTTCAGAACATATTCGGCGGCGCCGTGGGTGGTCCAATCTGGAAGAACAAAACATTCTTCTTTGTCAATGTTCAGGGCCTCACCGCGCTCCAGACATACGCCAAGACGCGGACCGTCTACACCAGCCAAGCCCGGCAAGGCCTGTTCCGCTACGTGACAAGCGGCAAGAATGCGCCAGCGGGTGCTTCCGGCGCTTCCGTGGATGCCAGCGGCAATGTTCTGCCGGGCATCAATGTCAACACCTATAACATCGTTACCAACGATCCGCTACACACGGGATTGGACAAAGGCATCCAAGCCGTGGTGAGTGCCGAGCCGCTGCCGAACGCCTTCAATGTTGGTGACGGTTTGAACACGGCGGGGTATGTTTTCGGGGCGGCCGGGCAGGAACGGCAGCACGACATCACATTCAAAGTGGATCACATAATTAACGCGAAGAACACCGTCTACGCCCGCGTTTCCTGGGGACAACAAAACACCAATTGCGACAATGGCAACGCGGGTGTCGCCCTTTTTCCAGGAACCGGATGCCAGGTCAACACACTGCGGAATCCTAAGAATTTTGCCCTCAACTGGCGTTGGAATCCGACATCGCGCCTCACCAATGAAGCAGTTTTCGGGCTGAACGACTTCGCTTTCCAGTTCAACGCGCCTCAGGCGGATCTAACCAGGTTGTCGATCCAAAACGCTCCAGTAGATACGCCGGTCTCCGATTTCGGGAACTCCCGCCAACTCAAGACATGGCAGTTCGTCGACAACCTCGCCTACCAGTGGAACAGTCATGCGCTCAAGTTCGGCGCCAATGTCCGTCTCGGCCGCGAGATCGATTCGCGCGGCAGCGTGGGTTCCTACAACGCGGCGACGGACGTCTATTTCAACGCCGACATCACTAACGCCACCTTCAACGTCCCCGCCGACATCAACCAGTCAAACGACCTCACGGCACTCCGTAACAGTATCAATTTCCTGCTCGGACGCGTGGGAGAATTGCAGCGTGGATTCGCCGCTCCGGACGGGAAGGCCTTCACCACCGGGCTTCTGCCGTTCGACGCGCATTGGAACGAGTATGATTTCTACGCGCAGGATAGTTGGAAGGTCCGCCGCAACCTGACGATTGACATTGGTTTGCGGTGGGAAATCAAGATGGCGCCTACATCTCCGAATCCGGTGCTGTCGCACCCGAATCAGCCTCTGGTCTTTGGCGCTCCGGCCTCCAACACCGCCGCCTGGGTCAGCGGTTCGCTCTTCAAGAACAGCTTTGGAAACCTGGGTCCGTCCATCGGCATTGCCTGGGATCCGTTTGGGACCGGCAAGACCTCCATCCGCTCCAACTACCGCATCGCCTACGACCGCGTGAACACGTTCGTATTTTCCTCGCAGGTTCTGAACAACCTTCCAGGCCTCATTTACAGCCTGGACAACACGGCGATTGGACAGACCGACACGCGATTCCCAACGGTGCAGGCGGTCCAGCCCCCGGCCAATGTGAGCCCGGCCAGTTTCAAGCAACCGGCTCCGTTCTCCTCGGCTTCCATCGCCGTGGTGGATCCCAATCTCAAATTTGCCACGGTCCACCAATGGGATTTCAGCATTCAGCGGGAGATCCGTAAGGGACTTGTGATCGAAGCCGACTACATTGGACGCCGCGGCTATCATCTGTTCGGCGCATACGACGCGAACCAGCCGAATGCGTTTGCGCCCGGCATGCAGGATGCCTTCGCGATTGTAAAAGCGGGCGGTCAATCGGACCTGCTCAATCGCCTCTTCTCCGGCGACAATCGGGTCGCCGCGGGCAAAACGGCGTCTGACATGATTCGCTCGCAGTACGTCAGTCAGCTCAACCTGAACAGCTTCGCCGCAATCCTAAGCACCGAAGGCCGCCGCGTCCAGTCCACCCCGAACGGTCCGATGAATGTCACCGCCATCTCCGGAGCCGGTCCCTTTGCCGTGATTCCGTTCCCGCAGTTCTCCGGCGGAGTGACCGTGCTCGATTCGAACGACTTCTCCACCTATAACGGCCTGGTGCTGCAAGCGCAGCAGCGGTTCAATAACGGAATCTATTTTCAGTTCAGTTACACTTTCGCCAAGTCGCTATCGACGCGCGATTTCGATCCTACGTTCACCGTTGTCGGCACGCAGAATTCGCAAGGGGCCAGTTCGACGCCATTCGATATCTACAACGGCCGCAAGCTGAATTATGGCGAACCGCAGTCCGATCACCGTCATGCGTTTCAGGCGCACGGAACCATTGATCTGCCGTTCGGACACGGCAAAGCGTTCGCCGCGCAAGCGCCCGCTCTGGTCGATCGCGTAATCGGGGGCTGGGAACTGGCCCCCATCTTTACTTTCTATTCGGGGAGGCCGTTCACGGTTTACTCCGGCGCAAACACGTTTGGCAGCGTGGTGCAGTCCACCGCCAATTGCAGCGCCTGCACGCACGATTTGGGCGGTGTGCAACAAGTGAATGGCTTCACGTGGTTCTTCAATCCGAACACCGACACTTCGAAGTTCAGCGCACCCGCTGGCGGCTCCTTTGGCAACACCGGAAAGGGCTATTTCTTTGGTCCGAAGGTGTTCGACATCGACATGTCGCTGATCAAGCGCATTCCTATTAGAGAGAGGCTCAATCTGGAAGTACGCGCCGACGCGACCAACATTACGAACACGCCGTCTTTCGGGCTGCCAACGGCCACCATTACTTCGTCCACCTTCGGCAGAATCGGGAGCTCGGTGGAAAGCGGATCACGGAAGTTCCAGTTGGGGTTGAAGATCAACTTTTGATCAAGACGGGCTAGCGGAAATCCGCATCCGGAAGTTATTTAGCAACCGATGCCGCGCCGCTTAGGCGGTCAAAACAATACGGCGCAAACAAACCGGTAGCCGGGTCGAAAGTCTCCACCTGTCCGGTATGAATCTCATAAACCCATCCATACACGGCCAGCCGGCCCGCCGCCAGCCTCTCCGTCGCGCACGGATGCGTTTTCAAGTTTTCCATTTGCTGCAACACATTCCGCCGGGTGATCGCACGCATCCGGTCTTCCTCGGTCCCTTTCGGCGGCTCCGTAGCGCCATAGGTAAGCCAGCGGGCAACAGCGGGCAGCGCCTCCAACGTTTCCGGATGCAGCAGGCCCCTCATTGCGCCGCAGTCGGAATGTCCGCAGATCACGACATTGCGAACCTGCAGAGCCACCAACGCGTACTCGATGCTCGCCGATACGCCGCCCTGCGCCTGTTCGTCATAGACGGGAACCAGATTCCCCGGGTTCCGCTCTACAAAGACTTCGCCCGGACCGCTTTGCGTCAACAACTCCGGATCGATCCGTGAATCACCGCAGGTTACAAATAGAACGTCTGGATTTTGCGAAGTTGCCAATCGCTCATAGAATTCCCGCCGTTCCGGAAATACCTGGGACTGAAATTTGGTGAGTCCTCTTAGGAGCCTTTCCATACTTTCATTTTAGTTCCATCGACACGTCGAACCCCATCGCCTTTCAGGTGGTCAGCTTCCACCCGGTATCTTCCTCGCGAAGGTGGGGCAGACGCCTGTGTCTCCGCGGGTCACCAGGACCCGGTGCCGGATGCTTTCCGAAAGCCATTGTAGCCGTACGGGATGGCGAGTATTCAGGCGGATTACACCAGCTTTGAGTTGGTGGCTTCCTGGCCTCGCGGAGCCCATCCTTCTATCCCCTTCAATCCCGCACAACCAGTATCGGAATATCCAACCGGTGCCGCACCCAGTTAATCGTCGTCCCGAACACCAGATCCTTAATCCCCGAATGCCCATGCGCGCCCATCACCAGCAAATCGCTCCCCAGCTCTTTCGCCAGCGCCACAATCTCATCCCTCGGACTATTCGAATACCGCACCACCGCTTCCACGTCAATCGCCTGCTCGCGAAGCCGCGCCACAATTGCCGCAAGGTATTTCCCGCCCTCTTCCACCTCCGCCGTCGAAGCCATCGGCCCATACACCTGACTGGTCACGTCTTCCTCCACGTGCAGCAAATATAGCTTCGCCCCGTGGCTCCGCGCCATCGCGGCAGCATGAGAGATCGCCGCCCGGTCGCGGTTCGTATGGTCTAGCGGAACAAGTATCCGCTGATAGGCCGGCGTCGTCAGGTTCAACGCAACCGATTCCGGCAACTGCGCGGAAGCCTGCCGTACCCTTCGAATCCACCCCGGTAACACCGGCTCCAATGTCACCCACAACAGCAGCATCAGCAGCCCGATGGCAATTGGAACCACCCCGAATACGACCAGTTTCCGGTACTCCCCAGCCGACCGGATCCATTCTCCAATCACACCCCATGCCAGCCACAGGTTCAAACCCACAATGATAGCCGCCACTGGCCAGGCAAGCGCCCGCACCCACGCGCGGTTCGCGAACTCGCCCATGCGCTTCCTGTCGTTGGTGAAATGGATCAGCGGAATCACGGCGAACGGCAACTGCATGCTCAGTATCACCTGGCTCAGAATCAGCAGCTTGTACGTTCCCTTTTCGCCCGAAAGATAGATCGTGAGCGCGGCTGGAATAATCGCCAGCAATCGCGTCATCATTCGCCGCAGCCAGGGCCGCATCCGGAAGTTCAGGAACCCTTCCATCACAATCTGCCCGGCCATGGTCCCGGTCAGCGTGGAGGACTGTCCCGCGCAAAGCAATGCGACCGCGAACAGCACACTCGCCATCGTGGTCCCCAGCAGCGGGGCCAGCAGCAGATGAGCCTGCTGGATTTCCGCCACCGGAATCCCCCGCGTGAAGAACACCGTCGCCGCCACCACCAGAATCGAGGCATTTACTAGAAACGCCAAATTCAGCGCTACCGCCGAGTCGATCAGGTTGAACCGGCAGGCCTCGCGTTTGTCGGCAGCCTCCCCTCCAATCCGCCGCGTCTGCACCAACGCCGAGTGCAGGTACAGATTGTGAGGCATCACCGTGGCCCCAAGGATCGCAATCGCCGTGTAGAGGCTTTTGCCGTCAAGCCGCGGCAGCAATCCACCTACAACCTCTCCGAAAACGGGCTTGGCAAGGAAGATCTCAATCACGAAACAGGCCCCGATCACCACCACCAGCGCCAGCACGAACCCCTCAATCACCCGGATGCCAAATCGCGTGAACCAGAGGATCAGCAGGGTGTCGCCCGCGGTAAGAATCACCCCGGCCAGCAGCGGGATGTGGAACAGCAGGTTCAAAGCGATGGCCGCTCCAATCACTTCCGCCAGATCGCAGGCGGCGATCGCGATCTCACAGGCGATCCATAGCAGGTAGGAAACCGGTCTCGGGTACGTGTCGCGGCAAGCTTGAGCCAAGTCCCGGCCTGAGACAATTCCCAGACGCGCGCTCAGAGTCTGCAGCAGGATCGCCATGCCGTTCGACATCAGCAAGACCCAAAGCAGCTTATAGCCGAAACTCGCGCCGCCGTCCAGGTCCGTCGCCCAGTTCCCGGGGTCCATGTAACCCACGCTAATTAAATAAGCGGGACCCGCGAAGGCGAACATCCGCTTCCACAGTGAGACGTGCGAAATCGAAATGCTCGCATGAACCTCGGGCAGGGAATTGGACTGCGCTCGCTTCGGACCCGCAGTAAGCATGGGTTATACTTAAATCTTAACTATGCTTAACACGTCGCGTCAAGCAGAAAATCGCACCGATGAAGCCAAGTAATGTCAGCCCTGCGCCCAACTGAACCGAAAGTGGCCGAAACCGGTACTCAATCAGATGGGAACCCTTCTCAACCACCACCCCACGCAGCACTCCATACGGCTCGTAGACTTTCGCCGCCTTCCCATCCACCGTAGCCTGCCAGCCGGGAAAGGAAGTATCCGCCAAAATGACCATCCCCCGGCACTCTAACTGCGACGCCAGTTGCACCACATTGGGCCGATGCCGGAGCACCGTCACTTCCTCATTTCCTTCGCAGGTTGCCAGCGCCGGCGGCTCACCCATCAGTGATGCCACCGAACGTAAGTCTTTCCGTGGGTTTCCGATAAACTCGCGAATCTCATCCAACTGCGTCAATTTCTCCACTCGATGGACAATCCAAGCTCTCGGAAAGGCCGCCGGATTGGAGTAAACCTTCAGCCCGTTCCCGCCCTCAAACAGCAGCAGCTGGGAAGCGAACTTCGGCTGCTTTCCCACGAAGTAGTTCACCGCAAACAGTTGCTGCGTTCGCTCAGTATGGGTTTCCATTCGGATAATGTTACTGCTCAGACTGGCAAGATAGCCATTCATCTGCTCAAAACCGTAAAAGTCCCCGGCGTTGTAAGGAACAGCGTGATCGTCCACATCGATCCGCATCGGGGAGGGTCGCGTTCGAAGGTAGCGAACCACCTCTTCCAGCCCTGTCATACTCTTCAAGTAAGGGGTTCGATCTTTCTCGTATCTGCTTGGAAGTAAGAAGCCGAACGTAAGACTAAGCTCCCCGCAAATTAACAAAAGGAATAGTCCCCCCAGGGTGCGTCCAGTCAGATTCCCGCGCAGATAGCCATAGATCAGAACCGCCCCCAGCACCGCAAACCAGGCGGTCAGCAGAGCCCTGCTCTCAGTGAGCGGTTTACCAACCAGGGCGCAAACCAGGACGATGCCGAACACCAGCGCCCACACGACTCCCAACCCAAGAGCCATCCGCCGCCCCCACTCTGGAGATTTCTTGTCGCGTAAGCTGTCTATTCCATAAGCTGTTAGGATAGAAATACCAAAGTTAAAGATGAACACTGCCATGGAAGGCGAACGCGCCTTATCCACCAGCGGCACCAGCGCGTAGAACACGCCCTGGAATAGCGTTCCGTCACCCAGGGTAAACAGCAGTCCTCCCACCGCGATTGCTGCAAACAGCCTCACCATGGAACTCTCAAAACAGGAAGCAATCGCCAGCATCGCGAGAGCAATTGCCAGCACCCCCATGAACGGATCCGTGTGAAGATGCATTCCCGGAAACAGGATACCCAGCAACGTCTCCGGACTGGTCGAGAACTTCGAATGGACCGAGTAGGGAACTTTCACATTCCAGGGAATCGGATCGTCCAGTCCTACCCAGCGGTGAGAAAGCTTTCCGTATTCGTAAGCAGGCAAGGTCTGCAGGGCACCAGTGAGAAAGACGAACAATCCGAACACCGCCGCCAAGCGCAGGATTCGCCAGTCTTTGAAAGCGTAGTAAGCCCAAACTGCTCCAGCCGTAAGTGACACAAAAATAGGAACTTGATGATGCCCACTCAGCCACGATACGCCAAGGAACGCACCCGACAGGCAGGCGCTGGCCAGCGGCCGGT
>JANXXV010000812.1 GCA_025350445.1 Bryobacteraceae bacterium
TGGAGCTCAGTAACAGCACGGTTGCCAGCGCGTCGAAAGCGATGCTGGAGGAGGGCTGCCGGCTTAGGCACATGCGAAGCTCGGCGGCGGATTCGTCGTAGCGGGCGATCTCTTTGAGGGCCAGGCCTCTGCCCAGCCGAATGAGGAACGACTGCGGAAACATCTGCAAGGCCTCGCTGAAAACCTCCAATGCCGCCAGAGGGGTATTGTGAGAAAGAAAGATTTGTCCAAGCTGGAGGTGAGCCGCTTCGTTCCGTGGTTCGATCCGCAGCGCAGCCTCCACTTCGGATATCGCCTGTGGCAGATCGTTTGTACCCTCGTATGCCTTGGAAGCGAGCAGGTGCCAGCGGACCGGGCGAGCAAGATTCTTCTCCAGAGCCTCCAGTGCCGCCTGGTGCTTGCCGTCCGCGATAAGACGCTCCACCGGCGCGAGTGTATCTTGTGCCAAAGCCAGCCCGGCCATCAGGATTGCCGCGTACCGCATCAGCTACTATTATTGTCGTGTCTCGCCATTGGCAATGGGTTGTTCCGCTGTTCGCCGCCGCCGGTGTTTGTCTTGCCGGGGATTATGTGGGCTCGGAGCCATGCCGGACTTGTCATCCGGCGGAGTTCGCGGCGCAATCCAATTCACGGCACAGTTCGGCGCTTCGACCAATCGTTGACACGCCTTTACCAGCGCTGCTTGCCGAAGCGCCCATTCGGGAACGTTCCGGTGTCGCGTTTGAGTACACCAAGGGTCCCGACGACCTCTTGCTCGGCGTGACACAGGGCCGCAAGCGCATTGACGCCAGCCTGCACTGGGCCTTCGGCGCCGGGGCTCAGGCATATACACCGGTCGGTTTCCGGAACGGAAGTTATTTCGAACATCGCGTTTCGTTTTATACCGCTGCCGGACGTCCCGGCAGAACGATGGGACACCCTGGCGAGGCGTCCCGCTCCCTTGAATCCGCCCTTGGGCTGGTGCAGAGTCCGGAAACGATCTATCGCTGCTTTCACTGCCACGCTACCGGCGTAAGACCCGGGCCGGATCTTACGGACATGCGCCCGGGCGTCTCATGCGAGCGATGCCACGGACCGGGAGCGGCGCACTTGAGCGCAGCGGAGGCGGGGCGTTCCCGCACGGAGTTGCTGCGTTCCGTCGTCGCGCTCTCCAGGCTGACGGCGGGCGAATCTGTTCGATTTTGCGCGGAGTGCCATCGATCCACAGCACTCTCAGCTTCCACTGTTGCACCTGAAGCGAAAGATCCGTTGTCTATCCGATTTCAGCCAGTGGGCCTGATGGCAAGCAGTTGCTTTCAGAAATCGGGAAAGCTGTCGTGCGTTACCTGCCACAATCCACATGAAAATGCGCGCAAGGAACCGGAGTTTTATGTAGCGAAATGCGTTGGCTGCCACGCGGCGGCATCCACGTCCGTGCGCTCGACTGCGTGCGGCCTGTCGAAGCGCGAAAATTGCCTGCCGTGCCACATGCAGCGTAGCGCTCCCGCGGAGTATCTAAGTTTTACCGATCATCGCATTCGGGTCTACGGCCAATTCCCTCGGAAGACCAACCCCTAGACATCGAGATTCGGGCCTTATATACTTCTCCAAGAATGGGAGGGCTTCAATGCGTCTGATTATTTGTTTTCTCGTGATTGCTATCGCGGTATTCGGTCAAGGTAATACAAGTTCCATCGTGGGGACGGTTACCGATCCCAGCTCCGCCGTCGTGGCGGGGGTAAAGGTGATCGCCACCAATGTGGCAACCGGCGTACAGTCCACCGCGATGACCGACAGCCTGGGCAACTTCATCATCAACCTGCTTCCCCCCGGAAGTTACCAGATTGAGGCCGAGGTTTCCGGGTTTAAGAAGTTCGTGCGGCAGAACATCGGCCTGGATATGACCAGACAGTTGCGGATAGATATTTCACTGGAAACTGGAGCCGTTACTGAGACTGTGAGCGTAAACGCGACAACGCCGCTGCTCGAAACCGAAACCGGAGCACTGAGCACGACAATTGAAAACCGGCAGGTCGCCAGCTTACCCACCATTGGACGAAATCCTCAGGACTTTCGGCTCTTGGTGCCGGGTGTAGCTTTGAACCGCGACGGTAACGCAGTGACGCAGGGAGGATTGGTGCGCAAGGATCCGTACTATATCGATGGCGCACACAGCAGCAGCCACGTATGGTCGGGGAATCCCGTTAACCCGAATCCCGACGTGATACAAGAGTTCAAAGTTCTGACGAATAGCTTCTCCGCGGAATATGGCGAAACCAGCGGCGCGGTCATGTCATCCACAACCAAATCGGGCACCAACGCCATCCATGGCAGTCTATTCGAATTCTTCCGAAACGACAAACTGAACGCGGGCAATTATTATACGCATACCAGGCCGATTATCCGGCGCAACCAGTACGGGGGAACCGTCGGTGGCCCGATCATCAAGAACAAGACATTCTTTTTCTTTGACATCCAATATACAAAGCAGCGCGGAACGTCGGCTTTCACTAATCTCTCTGTTCCTACGGTGGACTTCAAGCGCGGAGATTTTTCCGCCATCCTGGGTGGAGCGGTGGGGACTGACGCGTTGGGCCGGGCTGTACTTCGAAACCAGATTTTCGACCCTGCCAGCGCGCGCACGGTCACCAATGCCGGCGGACAATCGGTTGTAGTCCGCGATGCCTTCCTGGGGAATCAAATACCGGCTAACAGGCTGAGCCCGGCTGCGCTCAACATTCAGAAGTTGTTCCCCACTCCGCAGATCAACGCCATTGCCGCCAACTACAGCAATTTTGGTGGCATCAAAGACGACAACTATGAATACGACATCAAAATCGACCATCACTTTTCGGAGAGAGACACGCTGATGGCGCGTTACTCCACCCGCTTCACCAGGAACACACCTGCACAGCCATACCCGGATCCAAACGCAGGCGGCGGCGTTCCCGGCGTTCTGGGGCAGGGGCTCTACACCAACAATCATTCCTACCAAGGGGTGTTGAACTACGTTCATGTTTTCAGCCCGCGAGCCACTAACGACCTGCATCTGGGATGGTTTCAGGTCTATCCCAAACGGCCGGTTCCAGGGTTCGGCTCGGTCAGTACCGACTCTTTGGGAATTCTAGGGCTTCCCAATGGCAGTGATAAGTTGGGGACTCCCGATTTCCAGTTCACCAACTTTGCCCGCCTGGGCGCCACCAGCGATACATTGTTCTTTGAACTGCAGAATAGCGACTCGCTGGTTAACGTGACATCCGTGGTTTGGAATCGCCACAACATCCGGTTCGGCGGCGAAACCCGAAAGATTCGAACAGACAACCTGCAGCCGAATCCCGGCACAACTTTGTGGAGATTCCAGAATCTGTTTACGGACCAAAGGGGAGTGGCGAATACCGGATTCGACTACGCCAGCTTTCTGCTGGGACTTCCGGCGCAGATGGGTTACCGGATCTTCCCGGGCTTCTTCAAGTCTCGAACCTCCGTTTACGCCCTGTTTGTTCAGGATGATATCCGCATCAACCGCAAGTTGACGGTTAATCTTGGTATGCGGTGGGATGCGCCGCTCTACTACCATGAAGCGCAGAACCGCAGCGGTGTGTTCGATCTGACAAAGGGCCGCTATCTGCAATTCGGCCAGGATGGCTTCCGCAACACGCCCTGGAAGAACGACTGGAACAATTTCGGTCCCCGGGCGGGATTCGCCTACAGCCCGTTTGGCGACAATAAAACCGTAGTTCGCGGCGGCTATGGAATTTTCTACGTGGGCACGATGAGCAGCGGCGCCTTTGGATTCATGCAATCCGATCCCATCTTTGCCGATGCCGACGTCGGCCGTTACAACACGCTGGACAATATAAATCCCAGGACCACGCTGGACCGCGTACCGTATGCACCGGCGGACAAGACGGGAAGCAACGCCAGTTCGGTGAGCATTTATCCCGAGAACAATCCCATGTCCTACCTACAGCAATGGAATCTGAACGTGCAGCGGGAAATCGCGACGGTAATGGTGGAGGTTGGCTATTCCGGCAGCAAGGGAACGCATTTGCAATATGGAGCCTACAATCTGAACGCAATTCCGCTGAACCTTGCGCCCGCCGCGCAGGGAAGATTTATCGCGCCTTATGTTCCGTATCCGCAATATCCCGGCGGCGTGAATGTGCAAACCTGGCAGGGATCGTCCCACTACAATTCCCTGCAGATGAAAGCGGAACGGCGGTTTGCCTCCAGCCTGGGATTTCTGGCGGCGTTCACCTATCAGAAGTTGATCAACGTGGGCGAGCAGGGATTTCGCGATCCATTGGGGAACCGCAACCTGGACCGCGGAATCGCCCCGGACAGCGCGCCATTCCGATTTACCCTGGCCTATAATTACCAGTTTCCGGTGGGCCGTGGACATCGCTGGCTGAACAAAGGTGTGGGGGATACGGTGCTTGGTGGATGGGAGCTAAATGGAATTACAACGATTCAGGCTGGGTTCCCGCTCACGCCGGGTATTAACATTGATAGCTGCGTCTGTGGAAACGGTGTGAATCGGGCGAGCGTGCTGCGCAATCCGAATCTGGACTCGTCAGCCAGAAGCGTGAACAGATGGTTCGATGTGGATGCGTTCACGGCTCCGGCACAATACACGATAGGGAATGCCGGACGAGGTTTGATTTGGGGACCCGGGACGAAGAACTTCGACCTGGAAATCGGGAAGCGATTCTCCCTTCCGAAATTGCGGGAGGGCGCCAACCTGCAGTTCCGCGGCGAGTTCTACAACATCATGAATACACCGTATTTCGACAATCCTAATGTGACGCTGGGATCTTCGACGTTCGGCCGTATTACAAATGTGAGCAACACCTCGCGCCAAGCGCAGTTAGCTTTGAAATTGATCTTCTAGAATTGGACGATGATCGCCTTCGATCCGCTGGGGAGCACATGGGGGAACGAAGGCGTTAGACGGGCACCCAATCTGAACACCACTCCCGCGTCGCCATGGACTCCCTGGAACAAGGGCATGGCAAGTCAGGTTCGCACTCCCACACTGATTATCAACGGAGATCTCGACAAGACCGTACTCCCTTCGGTGGTCTTGTCGCTTTATGACGACCTCGCGGCGGCGCAGAAAATCCACGTCCACCTTGCGTGCTCATCCCATTACCTGATCTGGGAAACGCAACACGAGATCCTTCTTCGCGCATCTGAAGAGTGGCTTCGGCAGGGGACATTCGCCGGTCAAGTTAACGGTACCTTTGCCGTGGATACCGCTGGACAGGTCCGTAAAGAGAAGTAGAAGTCCAATTTCTGCTGAGTCCCTGCGCAGTAGATCAAGCGATGCAGTAGATCAATCGATAGTGTCCGGGTGGCCGGCATAATCGGCCAATCTGAGCCCATTCTTCTGCCAGGTCGCAGAGGATGTTCCGCAGTCAGCCGATAGCGGCTCCTTGCTGCTGGTGGAGAACGGCAACCTCACCATCACTGCATCCGGGGGCGAAGCACCGCGACTAATTCCAGCGTCGGAGATTCGGGAAATCCGCCTCAACACCATTGCCGGTAAAGATGTTGGTTCGTTCCACATCACCACGCGCAAGGGGCTTTATCTTCATCTGGCACCGGTATCGGGCAAGGCAGACGAAGCCCGGGCAACGGTGGAAATGCTCAGGCAACAATTGGGGATGGAGTAGAAGTGGCTGCCTATCCTGGACACGTTTCGAACTGTGGGCATGGAGCAGTTGGCCTTCCTCTCGACGCTATCCCCCGGTTCTGCAATTATTTAGGAAACAACAACTTCGGCCCACCTAAAGGGACTCAGAGAGGGAGTAGAATCAAAGAAGTATGACCAAGGAATACATTGAGCAGCGGGATGGCAACTACTACGTTTCCGGCACGCGCGTCTCCCTGGATTCGCTCATCCACGCATTCCACCGGGGCGAGTCTCCTGAAACCATCTGCCAGAACTTCGAGCTACTTCATCTGGAAGAAGTCTACGGCGCGATTGCGTACTACTTGGCTAACCAAGCCGGCATTGATGCGTACCTCCTCAGCCAAGGGAAAAAGTGGGCTGAAGGAAAGCGTACCTCCGAGCCCCTTCCTGCGAGTCTACGGGAGAGGCTCACGCGAGTGCGGGACGAGATGCACACTTCCCGTCCGTCATAAAGGTTCGGTTCCTGGCGGACGCCGACCTAAACAAAGCTATTGTGAGTGGAGTCTTGCGCCGGGAGCCTTTGTTGGATTTCCTGACCGCTCAGGCGGCTGGGCTGCGCGGTATGGATGATCCCGAGGTCTTGTCGCTGGCATCCAAGCAACAACGGGTGCTCGTCTCGCACGACGTCGGCACGATGCCCTCGCACTTCCGTGCCTTCAGAGACGCAGGAAATCAAAGTGCCGGTGTATTTCTGATTCCCCAGAGCCTCGATATCGGCTTGGCAATCGAGGAGCTACTGTTCATCTGGCTGGCGTCAGAAGCTCCGGAGTGGGTCAGTCGGCTTGAATGGTTGCCGCTCTAGTGTCCTTGCATTAGAAGTCCGCGGGAGAAATATTGAAGGCGGTCCGGAGAAGCCGGACCCGTGGGGCCGGTGCGGACGTGGGCCTCCACCGTCCGGCGCATAGGCGTTAAGATAAGAACGTTTGTTCTTGAAAATGTTCCGGATTCGGTTGATCATCTACCGCTTGCTCCCGCGCGCGGCTCAGCCGGATCAACCAGTTAACCGAGCCGCTCGCCGTGAGGGAGTGGCGCTGCGAAGTCCGTAGTTTGGCTTATCTTAACGCCTATGGCCGTCCCGCGCGGATGCCCTCCCTTGGCAGCCTCCAGCCGCGAATTTAACCGGAGAGCACAGAATTCACACGTTACTTTACACACATTTACACCTTGCTGATAAGGGCTTTACAGTTGGGGTCCAGTATTGAGATCAGGAGGCAACACAATGTCACTAAGAAAGAAGATTTACGGCGTGTGTGCCGTCGGCTTATTGGCGGCGGGCCTGCTGTTCGCGGCTAAGGAACACGGATTCGGCCCGCGGCGGCGATTCGATTTTATGGCTTCGCGGCTTAATCTGACCGATACGCAGAAGGCGTCGGCAAAGGGCATATTCAATGAGTCGCAGGAGGCCGCGAAACCGTTGCGCGCGCAACTGCGGCAGGGTTATCAGGAACTGGCGTCGGCGATTAAGACGGGGAAGTCCGATGCGGAGCTGACTGCTCTCTCGGAGCGGCAGAGTTCGCTGGTGGCGCAACTGACAGCGATCCGTGCCAAGGCGTTCTCGCATTTGTCTGCACAGCTTACCGATACGCAGAAGCAGAAGGCGGAGCAGATGCATCAGCGGATGAGCGCGGGGTGGGCGCGGCGGACGGGCATGGAATAGCTTCCGGCGGCGTCAGGGGCGGCCCAGCGAACAGAGCGGGTCGCCCACTACGATGTTCTGCCAACTGAGTCCCATGATGGAGACGTAGTAGCTTTCCGCCAGATTCCGGCCGGTGTAGTAGGCCGGGAGCAGATAATCCGGACGAGGGCAGAATTGTACGTAGGGCTCGTCGGTGTGCCCGGAAGCTCCGGTGGCGCCTTCATGAATATAGTCGGCGGTGAGCGTTTGTGGCGAATCTTTCCAAAATAGCTTGGTGTCCTTGAAGGTGCTGATGTTCCACGAATCGGGCGGGCGCTGGAACGTCCTTGCATTTGTGGACACAAACTCGGTCATGATTGCGCCCGGCAGCCACTGGAAGCCCAGCAGACGATTGTGCCGGTTTTTGTCGTTGGATCCCCACGAGGCAAATCCGATCACATCCTTCTGGTTATATAGAACCTCATCGGTTTCGTCGAGGATTACCCGATCCTTCGGCAGAAGCAATGCCGCCGTTCGCAGCCAACTGTTTCCATTGGCGTCTTCCGCGGAGCGGAGATCAATCACGAACTTTCCGCGGTTTTTGGCGATCAGAGATTTGTCGATGATTGCCTTGACATCGGCGAAGTCGTAGCCTGCCAGCCGGGTGACCAGGTACATGGGAAAGCGGGGGTGCGAAAAGGGAATATCGAGTTTGCCGAAAAATGGATTGGTCAAGGGTCCGGCAAGAGCATGCGGAGAGCCTTTCATATCCGAATAGAGTAGCGTCAGTTCCGAATCCACCGAGGCGTATTCGCCATCCATGCCCTGGGATGCGTCAATCATCAGGGGAACACCTTTGGTGGTGACGATGTAGAGGACCTGTTCTTGCAGGTGCTTGGCCTTGAGGCAGGCGGCGAGGGGCGCCGAAATCTCATTGTCGAAGATCGCGCGGGAAATGTGTTCGTTCTCCGCTGTCCGGAGTGCGCAGACGTTCGAGGGCGGGATGCCGCGTTTCTTCATGTAATAGCCGGCGATTTGACGCGAGATGGCCGAGGGCTGATTGATCACCACCAGAACGTTTTCAGGTTTCTGCGCGGCGGCTGCGGTTGCAAAGGCGAGGATGAGGCAAGTGCGGGTGAGGCGGGTCACTGCTATGTCGGCGAGCTGTACGGCTTGTGCATTATCCAATGCTATAATCGATGCGACTCCAACCGCAACCGAAAAGGGAAGGCAGTAGCAGCCAAGTCTCCGCTGTAATTATCACGATTGATATGGATCTGGACCAGCTACATACGTTTCTGGAGATCGTCAGGCTGAAGAGCTTCTCCAAGGCGGCTCAGACATGCTACCGGACCCAACCAGCGATTAGCGCACAGGTGCGCCAACTGGAACAGGAACTAAATACCACGCTTTTTGAACGCCTGGGCACGAGGATTTCCTTGACCACGGCGGGGCGGATCTTCAGCGAATACGCCGAGCAGATTCTGCACCTCAGGAAACGGGCGCAGGAGGCGATCAATGAACTGGAGCGAGTGCCGCGCGGCGAAATTCTGATTGCCGCCAACGAGGCGACATGCATCTACGTTTTGCCTACCGTGTTTTCCGAGTACAAGAAGCAATTTCCGAACGTGCAGCTTCATGTGGACCGGTCCTATGGCGCGCGGGTAATGGGCGCGGTGATCGATAACCTGGCCGATTTTGGCATCACGCAACTGCCGGTGCAGGAAAAAAAGTTGCAAGTGGTAAAGATTCATTCCGATGAGATTAAATTGCTGGTGCCTGCCAATCATCCGATGGCGAAACGGCAATCGGTGACCTGCCGCGACCTAATTGGCGAGCCGCTGCTGATTCCAAAATCCGGCACGACGCGCGCGCGCCTCAATGTCTGGTTGGAGCCGGTGGAGAGTGAGATTCAAATTTCGATGGAGTTGGATTCCACTGAAATGATCAAGCATTTCGTGATGGCCGGGCTTGGGCTGTCCTTCCTGGCGGCTTCTCACTGCCGGGAAGAGATCGCGCTGGATCGCCTGGCTGCGGTGTCGCTTGCGCCGGAGCCGATGATTCGCCGGCTGGGTTTGATATATCGTAAAGATAAGGGGCTTTCCAAGGCGGCGATGGGTTTTATTCAGGTGATCATAGACCATGCCGGCGACCGTGAATCGGCAGCGATCATCGCCAAACAGGAAAGCATCGTGGGGACTTAGCAAATGGACACAGTTACCGTCAAGAGTTCGACCATCTTCATATCGACCGGGAAGAGAACCAAGATTTATCGTTCCGTCGCGGACGTGCCGCCAATGCTGCGCAAACGATTGGAACAGAGCACCAGCGGAATGAATTCCGCTACGATTCTGATTGCCGACCGCAACGGGCGGGAAGAACTGGTGCGATCCATCCAGGGGCTTCCTTCCGGTGTACAAACGCGGGTTGGG